>JADGNU010000069.1 GCA_017883305.1 Candidatus Aminicenantota bacterium
CTTCACCCAAGTCATTCTGAAGCCCCGGATCGTTGTGCGCGGCGGGAACGAACCGACGGAGACCGTCGAAAAGCGCGTCCGTCGGGGGCTTGAATCGGCCCAAAAGTTCAGCCTGGTCGCCAACTCCGTAAAGAGCCACATCATCGTCGAGCCGGATATCAGAATCGTTTGATCTCAAGGACGCATCAAACATGTTGAAAAAGAGGAGATCTCCATGACACCCGGAAGCCCGAGGCTCAAGTTCCTAGATCGCTACCTGACACTCTGGATATTCCTGGCCATGGGCATCGGCGTCGGACTGGGCTATTTCGTCCCGGCTGTCGTCGGCTTCATCAACAAATTCCAGTCGGGCACGACCAACATCCCCATCGCCATCGGCCTCATCCTGATGATGTACCCACCCCTGGCCAAGGTCAAGTACGAGGAACTCGGAGATGTCTTCAAGAACGTCAAGATCCTCACGTTGTCCCTCGTCCAGAACTGGGTCATCGGGCCGCTCCTGATGTTCGCCCTGGCCGTCATCTTCCTCCGCGACAAGCCGGAGTACATGTACGGCCTGATCATGATCGGCCTGGCCCGCTGCATCGCCATGGTCATCGTCTGGAACGACCTGGCCCATGGAGACAGGGAATACGCGGCCGGGCTCGTCGCCTTCAACTCGATCTTCCAGGTCCTGTTCTTCTCGGTCTACGCCTACATCTTCATCACCGTATTCCCGACCTGGTTGGGGCTCAAGGGGACGGCGGTGAACGTGACCATCGGCCAGATCGCGAAAAGCGTTTTCATCTATCTCGGCATCCCCTTCCTGGCCGGCATGCTCTCCCACTTCGGCCTGATCAAGCTCAAAGGGAAGACCTGGTACGAGACGAAGTTCATCCCCCGCATCAGCCCCATTACGCTCATCGCCCTGCTCTTCACCATCATCGTCATGTTCTCGCTCAAGGGCGAATACATCGTCAAGATCCCGCTCGACGTCGTGCGCATCGCCGTGCCGCTCCTCATCTACTTCGTAGTCATGTTCCTCGTCTCGTTCTTCATGAGCCGCAAAGCGGGGGCGGATTATCCCAAGGCCGCGACGCTGTCGTTCACCGCGGCCAGCAACAACTTCGAACTGGCCATCGCCGTGGCCGTGGCCGTGTTCGGGATCAATTCGGGGCAGGCGTTCGCCGCGGTCATCGGCCCTCTCGTCGAGGTGCCGGTCATGATCGGCCTGGTCAACGTCGCACTGTACTTCAAAAAAAGGTACTTCGCGTCGACGGCTTGACCGGTCTCGCGGGGCCGTCTCGGGAAGAATATGGGGAATAGGTATTGTGTCCCCGATTTAGGGATGGGGCACCGGCTCAGTGGGCCATTTTGATGGCGGCCAGCGTCTTCATCGCTTCGACGTCCTTGGCCGTCCGGACCTCGAGGCGGAAGCCGCGGCCCTCGGCGTAAACGGGGGCGTCCTCGATCTCTTTCATGACGGCCTTGGGCAGCTTCGCCCGGAGGGCCGCCTCGGTCGCCTTGCCGCCGAACACGAAAGCGCACAGGAAATAACCTTCCCGAGGAAGAAGGTAGACGATCGTCCTCTTCTTTTGCTTGAGCCGGAGGGACCAGGCCTTGTAGAACCCCCAGGCTTCGGTGACCGGGGCGTAGTCCGCGCCGATGTGGCGGACGAATTCGTCCCAGAGCTTCTTTGAAGGTCCCAAGCCCTGGGCCAGGGCCCTGTCGTCGGGGATTTTGTCCTTGTCGTCGAAGCTCATGGCCCCCCCATTATAGACCTTGCCATCCCAGCCGCAAATATCGAATAATGGCCTGAGCATGGAAGACATCTCTCGGGGCGTCCGCTCCTTTACGCTTGGTACGGCCGTCAGCCGGGTCATGGGCTTGGTCCGGGAAATGGTCCAAGCCCATTTGTTCGGCGCCGGTCTCGCCATGGACGCCTTCAATGTCGCCTTCCGTATCCCGAACTTGCTCCGCGATCTCTTCGCCGAGACGGCCCTTTCGGCGGCCTTCGTCCCCGTTCTCACGGCTGAAAAAGCCAAGAGCAAGGAGGCCGAGAACCGTCTGGCCTCGAACATCTTCAACGTCCTTTTTGTCGCGGCGGGGGCGATATCGCTCGTCGGACTGCTTGCGGCGCCCTATTTGGCCAAAGCGATCGCCTTCGGCTTCGGCCGCGTGCCGGGCAAGATCGACCTGACCGCCCAACTGACTGCCGTCCTTTTCCCCTTCCTCTTGTTCGTCAGCCTGGCGGCCTGGGCTATGAGCTATCTCAATACGGAGAGATCGTTCTTCGTCCCATCCGTGGCCCCGGCGATCTTCAATCTCTTCTCCATCCTCTTCCCGGTCTTGACCTATGGCTGGTATGTGGCCCACGGCAAGAATCCCATCTTCGGCCTGGCCGTCGGCGTCCTCGTCGGCGGCCTCATGCAGTTTCTCGTCCAGGCGCCGTCGCTGCGACGCTCTGGCTTTCGCTGGAGTCCCGTCCTGAGCTTCCGCGATCCGCAGTTCAGAAAGGTCATGGCTCTTTTTATCCCCGTCGCGATCGGGCTCGCCGGAACGCGCATCAACGTCCTCGTCAACACCATCCTGGTCACGCCGCTGGCCCAGGGGAGCGTCAGCTGGCTCACCTATGCCTTCAGGATCATGCACCTGCCCCTCGGCCTCTTCGGCATCGCTGTCGGGACGGTCGCCCTGCCCTCCCTCTCGAAGCTCGCCCTCGAGAACGATGTCGCGGCCGTAAAGTCCACCCTGTCCGACTCGCTGAAGATGGTCCTCTTCCTGACAGTCCCCACATCGGCCCTCATCGCCGGCCTGGCCGTTCCCGCTACCCGGGCCATCTACGAGCGGGGCCATTTCACGGCGGCGGATACGCTGGCCACGGCCGCGGCGCTCGTCCTCTACGTTCTCGGGATCCCGTTCATGTCGGCCCTCCGGAACGTCGCCGCCGTCTTCTACGCCTACAAGGATGCTAAGACGCCGATGTACGCGAGCTTCGCCTCGATCGCCCTCAACCTTATCCTGAATATCTCCCTGATGTGGGTGGTCGGGTATCTAGCCTTTCCGCTCTCGACGTCGCTCGCCGCGATCCTCAACGTGGCCATCCTCTACGCCCTGCTGCCGCGCAAGATCGGCGCGATGGAGTTCGGCCCCCTCGCGGCCTATGCCATAAGACTCGCCATTGCCTCCGCGGCCGGCGGGGGAGCGGCCTGGCTCGTAAACCGGCTCATCGCCGGGGAGCTCGGGGTCTCGTTCTTGGGCACGGCCGTCAGCATTGTCGGTTCCGGACTCATCGGTCTCGGGATCTTCTACGCCCTCTCGCTCGCCCTCGGCCTCACCGAGACCCGCGAATATCTCAAACGCTTCCTCCGCAGATAAGAACCGGCTATAATACGCTCCCCTTCAGGCCGGTCCGGCCGCAGGTGAGCGTATCCCCCGACGAGCGACGATGGCGGCGCGCATCCGCAGAGAGGAGTGCATGGCCCGTTCCGACGAGCTCCTGAAAGACCTCGGCCTAGATGTCGATCTCCATCGCCGGATCTTCGACGCCGTCGACCGGAATTTCCGCGAGACGGTGCTCGCGCAGAAGATCCGCCCGGCCCGGATGGCCTATTTCGACGGTGTCATCCACGAGGCCCACGGCGGCCGCGTCCGGGAGATCATCGAGCGGCGCGCGGCCGGCGACAAGCTCATCGGCACGTTCTGCATCTATGTCCCCGAAGAGATCGTGCTGGCCCTGGGGGCGATACCCGTCGCTCTCTGCGGCGGGACTTCTCTGTCCATCCCCTACGCCGAGAAGCTCCTGCCGCGCGACATCTGTCCCCTGGTCAAGTCGACCGTCGGCCTGGCCCTGTCCAACACCTGCCCCTACAGCCCGATCGAGGATCTGGCTGTCGGCGAGACGACCTGCGACGCCAAGAAAAAGACCTGGGACCTCCTGGCGAAGAACGGCGATCTCTACGTCATCGAGCTGCCGCAGAAGAAGGGCGCCCGGGATAGGGACCTATGGTTCGAGGAGGTCTGTCAGTTCAAGACCCGGCTCGAGCGGCTGACCGGCCGGACCCTGGACCCGGAAAGGCTCGCCGGCGCTGTCCGTCTCATGAACAGAAAACGGCGGGCGCTGGCCCGGCTCAACGACTTCAGAAAAGAGGCGAATCCGCCCCTGAGCGGCCTCGACGCCCTGGTCGTCATGCAGGGCGCCCTCCTCGACGATGCCATCCGCTTCACGGAGCGGCTCGAAGCCCTCAACGACGAGCTCGAGGACCGCGTCCGCCGCGGGATCGGCGTCGCATCGGAGCGGGCCAAGAGGATCATGATCTCCGGCTGCCCCTCGGTCCTGGGCAACTGGAAGCTCCATGCCCTGGTCGAGTCCGCGGGAGCGATCGTCGTCTGCGACGAGACCTGCACAGGGTCTCGCTATTACGAGAACCTCGTCGAAGAGGACCGTTCCGGCCTCGAAGCCCAGATCGCGGCCATCGCCGATCGCTATCTCAAGATCGAGTGCTCGTGCTTCTCGCCGAACGCCGAGCGGATCGATTCGATCTTGCGCCTGGCCCGCGAGCACCGTGTCCACGGGGTCGTCCAATACGTCCTCCAGTATTGTCATACCTATAACGTCGAGGCCGTTGCCGTGGCCGCCGCGCTCAAGGACGCCGGTGTCCCCAGCCTCAAGGTCGTGACCGATTATGCGGAATCGGACACCGGGCAGCTGCGCCTCCGCGTCGATGCCTTCCTCGAAGGGCTGGGGCGATGAGGACGGACGACGTGACCGCGCCTGACCTCTTCCTCGGTCTCGACCTCGGCTCCCGGACGACCAAGATCGTCGAGCTGGCCGCGGGGGCGGTCGTCGGTTTCGAGGTCTTCGATACGACCCACGATTCCATCGAACAGGTCCGGGCCCGGCTCGACCGGCGGGACTACGTCCGGGCCGCGGCCACCGGCTATGGCCGTTTCCTCATGAACGCCCACCTCGATTGCCGCGTCGTGACCGAGATCACGGCTTGCGCCATCGGGACCCGTTTCGTGCGGCCCCAGGCCGGTCTGGTCATCGATATCGGCGGCCAGGATTCCAAGGTCATCCTGCTCGGCAACGGCTCCGGCGCCTTCGCCGATTTCGAAATGAACGATCGCTGCGCCGCTGGCACCGGCCGCTTCCTCGAGGTCATGGCCCGGCTGCTCGGCTTCGGCATCGAGGAGTTTGGGCGGGCGGCCTGCGAAGGGGGCGAGATGATCACCCTCAGTAGCATGTGCACGGTCTTCGCCGAGTCCGAGGTCATCTCTCTCCTCGCGGCCGGACGCGATCGGGCGTCGATCGCCCTGGGCCTCCACGGATCCATCGCCGACCGGGTCTATCCCCTCGCGGCGAGGTTTGATGTGAACGGAGAGGTCCTGATGGCCGGCGGGGTCGCCCTGAATCCTTGCCTCGTCGACCTCCTATCGAAGAGACTCGGCCGTCCGGTGGTCGTCCCCGAGCATCCTCAGATCGTCACGGCTATCGGCGCCGCCCTGGCCGCCAATGAAGGGGTCAAACCTTAATTAGGGTTTGACCCCTTCTTGAATCGGCTACCGTCGATGGAACCCTTCCGGTATAATGGCCGTCGATATGGCGACCGTCGAACGAGCGCAGCCCTCCGATCGGTCCCTTCGAGGGACCGCGCTCGCCGTCTCGATGGTCTCGTCGTTCCTGACCCCGTTCATGGCCTCGAGCTTGAACGTGGCCATGCCGCTCATCGGCAAGGAGTTCGGCCTCAGGGCGGTCACGCTCGGCTGGGTCCTGACGATCTACACCCTGGCCGCGGCCATGTTCCTCGTGCCGTTCGGCCGGCTGGCCGACCTCGTCGGCCGGAAGAAGATCTTCACGATCGGTCTGAGCGTCGACATCACCGGGGCCCTCATCGGCGCCTTGGCCCGGTCCGCCCCGGCGCTCATCCTCGGCCGGGCCATCCAGGGCATCGGCGGGGCCATGATCTTCGGCACGGGCGTCGCCATCCTGACGTCGGTCCATCCGTCGGGCTCCCGGGGCCGCGCCCTGGGCCTCAACACCGCCGCCGTCTATACCGGTCTTTCGCTTGGCCCGGTCTTCGGCGGCTTTCTCGTCCACGCCTGGGGCTGGCGCAGCGTCTTCCTGGTGACGATCCCCGTCGCCGCGACCGGCCTCGTCCTCGCACTCACCCGGCTCAAGGGGGAGTGGGCCGACGCCCGCGGCGAAGGCTTCGACCTCGCCGGGGCGGCCCTCCTCGGCACCGGTCTTGTTGGCCTGATGATCGGCTTTTCGCGGCTGCCCGCTCTTCCCGGCGTCCTGATCACCACGGCCGGTATCCTGACTTTGGCCGGCTTCATCGCCTTGGAGCTGCGGCTCCCGGCGCCGCTCTTCGACCTGCGGTTGTTCCGCCACAACCGGATCTTCGCCTTTTCCAACCTGGCGGCGCTGTTCAACTACAGCGCCACATCGGCCGTGGCCTTCCTGATGAGCCTTTATCTCCAGTACATCAAGGGCCTGCCGCCCCAGAAGGCGGGCCTCGTCCTCGTCGCCCAACCGATCGTCATGGCCCTCACCTCGCCGTTCGCCGGCCGGTTCTCCGACCGCACCGAGCCGCGGCTCATCGCCTCCGCCGGGATGGCCCTCTCGGCCATCGGCCTCGTCCTCTTCGCGTTCATCAGTCCCGGGACGGGTTTCGGATTCATCGTCGGGACCCTCATCTGCCTCGGCCTGGGTTTCGGTCTCTTCTCATCCCCCAACACCAACGCCGTCATGTGCTCGGTCGAGAGGCGGCACCTCGGCGTCGCCTCGGCCGCCCTCGGGACCATGCGTCTGACCGGCCAGATGCTCAGCTCCGGCATCGTCATGATGATCTTCGCCCTGGTCATGGGCCAGGCCGCGATCGAACCCTCCGTCTATCCACTTTTTCTCCGCAGCGCCCACATCGCCTTCGTCTTCTTCGCCGTCCTCTGCTTCGCGGGCGTCTTCGCCTCGCTCGCCCGCGGCAACCGTCCTCTTGACCGGCCGAACTGACGGTCACTTGGCCCGGCTCCGGCCCTAGAGGCCAGCCATTTTGTCCTCGGCGCGGGGATGGGAGCATTTTCCCTTGTCAAACGGACCGTGCGGCGATTAGAATGGGGGACGATACCGCCGCGACGATCGAGGAGGAACGATGAGCCTGTCCAGAAAAGGTTTCCTGAAGATGCTCGGCTTAGGCGCCCTGGCCGCCGGCTCCAAGGCCTACGCCCTGCCGTCCCAAGCGCTCGGTCGCGCGCGGGCCGACGCGAAAAAGCTCAAGATCACCGACGTCGAGATATTCCTCTTCGACGTCCCCCTCGTCTCGCCCTTCCGCATCGCCATCGGTGAGATGACGGCGGCCAACGACCTGCTCATCCGCATCCACACGGACCAAGGGGTTTCCGGCGTCGGCGAAGCCTGCCCCTTCCCGCCCATCACCGGCGAGACCCAAGCGACCAACGCCGCTGCAGCCAAGGCCATCCGCGACATGATCATCGGCAAGGACCCTCTGGCCATCGACGACCTTCTTCGTCTCATCGGCCCGATCGTCCACTCCAACCCGAGCACCGTCGCCGCCTTCGACATGGCCCTCTTCGACATCCTGGGCAAGGTCGCCGGCCTGCCCCTCTTCAGGCTTCTCGGCGGGACGAAGAACGTCTTCGAGACCGACATCACGACCGGTCTCGACACGCTCGAGAACATGGTCGCTGAAGCCAAAGGCCATGCCGAGAAAGGCTACAAAACGCTCAAGGTCAAGGTCGGCCTCGATCCCGACGAGGATTATGCCCACTTGGAGGCCATCCGCCGGACCGTCGGGCCGCAGGTGGCCATCCGGATCGACGCCAATCAAGGTTGGACCGTGCCGCAGGCCGTTTATGCCTTAAAGAAGATGGCCCCGCTGGCCATCCAGTTCTGCGAGCAGCCCGTCCTCGCCTCTGACACGGCCGGGCTCAAGGCCGTCCGCGCGCAGAGCCCGATCGCCATCATGGCCGACGAGGCCCTCTTCGGACCGGCCGACGCCATCAAGCTCATCCGGGCCGAGGCCTGCGACACCTTCAATATCAAGCTCATGAAGGCCGGCGGCATGCTCAACTCGATCCGCATCGCCCATATCGCCGACGCCGCCAATGTCCGCTGCATGGTCGGCTGCATGCTGGAGACACGGCTGGGTCTGACCGCGGCGGCCCACGTCGTCGCCTCGCAGGCCAACATCATCTACGCCGATCTCGACGGGAACACCGACCAGGTCGGCGACCCGATCGTCGATGGGATCACGGCCCAGGCCGGCACGCTGACCCTTCCGGAAAAGCCGGGCCTCGGCTGCGACGTCGACCCGGCCTTCGTCAAAAAGCTCCAGAAGGTCTGAGAGGGCTCAGCCCTCGACGCCGAAAGAGGGCTTCTTCGTTTTCCACTTGCCGCGGGTGAAGTCCGGGCATTCGATAAGCGTCGCGCCGGCGGCGATCGATTTCTCCGAGAGCGGGATGATCGAGCTCATCAGCACCGAATCGTAGACGTCGATCGGCGTCTGCGTCTTTTTGCGCACGGCCTCGACGAAGAGGGCCAGCTCGAGATAATCAGTTCCGCCGTGGCCGCCTGCTTCGGCCTCGGTCTTCATCTTCCGCCACCAGACGTGGTCGTGCTTCTCCATGTAGGGCGGAAACGGCTCCCACTCGTGATAGGCCGGGCTCTTGTCGACGAGGTAAAGGGCGTTCCTCTGCTCATTGTAGATGCCGCGCGTGCCCTGCAACTCCCACTGGTTGTCGTACGGCCGGGGCAGCTGCATGTCGTACTTGACGAAGATCGTGTTGCCCTTCTTCGTCTTGATCAATGTCGTAACCACATCGCCTTGGGCGAACGAGGCCTTGGCGTAAGGATGATCCACGCCGAACTTGTGGCGGAAATAGTCGTTGATGCCGAGCTGGCGGTTGGCCATGGTTACGGCTGTGTCGAAGTAATCGCCGCAACCGAGGTCCATCCACGGCCAAACCGGCCCGACCGCGTGGGTCGGGTATTGGGACCGGTTGTGGCCGATGAGGTAGCGGCCGCCCCAGCGCATGTTGCCCTCGGGGCTGAAGAACCAATGGTCGATGCAGTCGTGGGCATGAGAGGCCTGGACGTGGACGATCTCGCCGAAGAGCCCCTTGCGGACCATGTTGAGCAGAGCCAGGTTGTCCTGGCGGAAGCTCCAGTTCTCGAGCATCATGCAAGGGACGCCCGTCGCCTCGTGGGTGTCCACGAGGTCCCAGCACTCTTCAAAGCTCATGGCCGCCGGCACCTCGACGGCGGCATATTTGCCGTTGCGCATCGCGGTGAGGGCCATGGGCGTGTGCCAATCCCACGATGCCGCGATCACGACCGCGTCGACGTCGTCTCGCCACAGGAGCCGTTGAAAATCCTCGGGGCCCTGGGAATAGCCCTCAGGCTTGGGTCGGCCCGCCTTGACGACCATGTCCTGGGCCTTGGCCAGCGCGTCGAGGTCGATGTCGCAAAGGGCCGGGAACTCAAGTCCCGGCATGAGAAGGAGGTTCGAGAGAAGCGACCGGCCGCGGTTCCCGGTGCCGATGACGCCGAGACGGACGGGCCGGGCCGCCTGTTCCGCCTTTTCGAAAAGCGACGAGTCGGTCCTGAAATTCGCGAGAAGGGCGCCGGCGGATGCGCCGCCGCTCACCTTCAGGAATTCCCTGCGGTCCATGTGTTCGGCCATATCGGCATCTCCTTTAAATCGGGGACACAACACTAATTTCCTTTTTAAGCCCGCCTCGGAAATTAGTGTTGAGCCCCAGATTGAGTTTGATCTGGGGCACGATACCAATTCCCCTATTAAGTTTGCCTCGGAACTAGCGTTGAGCCCGAGGTGGACTTTAATTGGGGAAACAATACCAATTTCCGAATTAAGTATCGTTCAGGGGCGGAGCAAAATCAAGGCGAGGCGGGTTGCGCCTGACGGGGTGTAGTTATAAGATGTGGCCACGGAAAGCGAGAGAGAATGACCGCGGCCCGCAAGATCAACTGGGGCATCCTCGGCTGTGCCGGCATCGCCGAAAAGGCCTTCATCCCGGCCGTCCTCAAATCCCGCAACGGCGTCCTGGCCGCGATCGCCTCGCGCGACGGGGCCCGGGCCGCCGATTGGGCCCGCCGCTTTGGCTTCTTGAAGTCCCACCGGACCTACCAGGAGCTGGTCGACGACCCGGCCATCGATGCCATCTACAACCCCCTCCCGAACGACCTGCACGCCGAATGGTCCATCCGGGCCATGCGCGCCGGAAAGCACGTCCTCTGCGAGAAACCCATGGCCCTGAACGCGCCCGAGGCCCGGGCCATGATCCAGGCTGCCGAAACGAGCGGCGTCCTGCTCATGGAAGGCTTCATGTACAAGTTTCATCCGCAGATCGGCCAGACGCTCGATCTCGTCCGTGCCGGCGCGATCGGTGAACTGAGGTCCGTCCACTCCTCCTTCACTTTCCGCTTCGATCGCGACGGTTCGAATTACCGCTGGTTCCCGGCTCAGGGGGGCGGCGCCCTTTACGACGTCGGCTGCTACACGATCAGCGTCGCCCGGCTCGTTCTCGGCGCGGAGCCGCTCGCGGTTTCCGCCGCCGCCCACATCGACCCGGCGACGGGGGTGGACATGACGACGGCCGCCCTTCTCGAATTCCCCGGCGGCCGTTTCGCCCAGTGCGAATCGAGCTTCGAGACCCATTTCCAGAGCCGGCTCCTCGTCGCCGGCACGGACGGCACCCTCCGGCTCGAGCGGGCCTTTTCGGCCAAGGACTTCGATGTCGCCGTCGAGATGGTCCGCGGCGACACCGTCGAATCCCTGCCTATCCGGAAAGCCAACATGTTCGTCCTGATGATCGAGCACTTCGGCGAGGCCGTCCGCGGCGAAGCCCCGCTCCGCTATCCCGCGTCCGATGCCTGGAACAACATGCGCGCGATCGACGCCTGCTTCGAGTCCATCCGGACCGGCGGACGCGTTTTGATCCCGGGACCCATCCATCCTGAGGAGAAAGGACCATGAGATCTGCGAGGAATGTTCTTCTAGCCATCACCTTCGTCCTTCTCGCCGCGTGTTCGAGCCTCAAATCAAAACCGCAGATGACGTATTACCATGGCCAAAACGTCCCGGAGGGGTACATCACCGTGCAATACGCGTCGGCCGCCGAGATCAAATTCGAGATCCGGATCGAATTTGTCCCGAAACAGATGTATCACCTCCTCCTGGACGGCAACGACCCCGTGGCCGAGGGCTGGTTCTCCACTCTGCGGGCCGGCGGCCAATCCTATTTCGTGACGCTGAAGCCTGCCGAGGGCCGGACTTTCGAGATCGGCAAGATCTACCGGCTCTGCATCGGTGTCCAGAATCCTCAGGCCGTCCAGATGACCTCGAACAACTACGAATGTAAGGTCGATCATACGTTCGTCTTTCAGGAGAAGAACTGACGCCCGCGATGACGCTCACCAAGCCGACGCTCGTCCTCGACGAACGCCGGGCCCGCCGCAATATCGCGCGCATGGCCGGGCGGGCCCGACGGCTCGGGGA
>JADGNU010000070.1 GCA_017883305.1 Candidatus Aminicenantota bacterium
GAAGGTAGACGATGAGCGCGGCTAGGCCGGAGATGATCACGGCTGCGCCGATGAAAGCGTAATAGAGGAAGATGCCTTTGATATCGCCGATACCGGCCGCAGTGACGGCGACCCCGATGACGGCCGAGGAAGCGGCGAGAGCGTAGAAACGCATAAGGCCGACCTTGTTGGCGAAGAGAAGGCCGGCGACGCCGAAGAGAAGACCGTTGATGGCGGGGTAGAGGGCCTTGAAAGACGGAGAGAGGCCGTAGAGCGCCGCGAGGGACGCGGAGATGATCGCGGCCACGACCGCGGTCGCGACGCGGCGTCTGGGGCTCAGCTCCTTCTTTTTGAAGGTGACGTACCCCGTCCGCGGGTAGGTGATGCGGCGCTTGAAGAACCGGAGGATCCGGTTGGCGAGGAAGGCGAGGACGATGATGAGGACGAAGAAAACGTCCAGCACGGCCCTGAAGGACGAATTCCCAGGCACGACCTCCTTGGCGAAGAAATATCCGCCGAGAAGGAGGACGATGAGACCCAGGGTGATCTCGGCGAGGCCGTCCTCATAGAAGCTCTGAACCGTCCGCTTTTCGATTCTTTCGATGTCGACCATGTCAATTCTCCTTAAGGTTTGTTATACAAACCAGTCTGTATAATAGCATGAATCTGGAGCGTGTCAAGCCCTATCGAAAAAATATTTGCTCATCTCCCCATCACGGGAGACCCCAGGCTTCCTTTCCCGATATTTCGCAGAAGTCCGGCTCCGAGCCGCTCCGCCGGACTTCTGCCGGGTCGCTCCCCAGAGTCCGCTCCCTGCCGGTCCGGCCTTGAACTTGGGCGCGTCTTGGAATATCTTAGGCGGAAATCGCGAATGCGGAGGACCGTCCATGGCTATCGACCGGATCGAGATCGACCTCGTCAAGCTTCCCTATGTGCACTTCTTTGAGACGAGCTTCAGCCGCTCCTACGACCGGACCTTCAGCCTGATCAAGGTCTGCGAGGGCGGCGTCTGCGGCTGGGGGGAGTGCGTCGCCGAGGAGGCGCCTCTTTACAGTGGGGAGACGGCGGAGACGGCCTGGCACATCATGAAGGAGTTCCTCGTCCCGCTCGTCTTGCGCAAGGGTCTTGTCGAGCCCGAGGATTACGCCCGGGAGGCGGCCGTCTTCCGGGGCAACCAGATGGCCAAGGCCGGGATCGAGCTGGCCCTCTGGGACCTCAAGGCGAAGAAGGCCGGGCTGCCTCTCCATAAGCTCTACGGCGGCGTGCGCACGGAGATCAAGGCCGGCGTCAGCTGCGGCATCGAGGATTCCCTCGCCGAGCTCGTCGATCGCGTCGGCGGCTATCTCGATGAGGGCTACAAAAGGATCAAGATCAAGATCAAGCCGGGCTGGGACGTCGCGGCCTGCGCGGCCGTGCGCGAGAAGTTCCCCGACATCCCGCTTCAAGTCGACGCCAACGGGGCTTACAAACTGGAGGACAAGGAGACGCTCAAGGCGCTCGACGCGTTCAACCTGCTGATGGTCGAACAGCCCTTCGCGCCTTACGATCTTTGGGACCACGCCAAACTGCAGCGGGAGATGACGACGCCGCTGTGCCTCGACGAGAGCGTCGAGTCGTTCGATACGGCCCGGGCGGCCCTGGAGATGGGCAGCTGCCGGGTCATCAACATCAAGGTCGGCCGGGTCGGCGGCGTCGTCGAGACGCGCCGGATCCACGACTATTGTCTAGCGCACGATGCCCCGGTCTGGTGCGGCGGGATGCTCGAGTGCGGCATCGGCCGGGCCCACAACCTCCACATCGCCACCCTGCCGGATTTTATATACCCGAACGACCTCAGCGCCAGCCGGCGCTATTACCAGGAAGACCTCATTGACCCGTTCATCGAGTTGAGCGGCCCGGGGACTATCCGGGTGCCTGACGGTCCGGGCATCGGCGTCAACCCGGTCGAGTCCCGCATCGCCAGGGCCTCGTTAAGGAAAGAGAGTTTCAAATAAGAAGGGGTCAAACCTAAACTTTTAAACTTTCTGGCGGAGTCTGGGCCTGCCCGGCAAAAGTTTAAAAGTTTAGGTTTGACCCCTCTAAGCCTGGCGGATGGCGGCGGGATCGAGGACGGCGCCGCAGGAGAGGCAGGTCTTCGAGCGGTCGCCGACCGGCTTGCCGCAGGCCGGGCACTTGCCGGTCTTTCCCCCAAGTCCGAGGTCCGGCTTCTTGCGTCGCGCCCCGGCCGGTTTCTTCGTCTTCTTTTTCGCTGTCATGTCGTCCTCATATCGATCGTGGACGATGACCCAGTCCATATCTCAATCATAGCACTTTGCCAGGCCGTCTTGAACTGCCCTCCCCGCTGGGGTATCTTTCCCCCGTGAAATACGGTGCCCACTGCTATCTTTTCACCCGGCGCTGGTCGGACGCCGACGTCCATTTCCTCGATCTCGCCCGCGAGATCGGGCTCGACATGTTCGAGCTTTCGGTCGGCGACGACGTCGTTTTTGATCCGCATCTGACCGCCAGCCGCGCCGCTTCGCTCGGCCTCGACCTCGTCGTCGGGCCCGGCGCCCTCTGGCCGCTCGACGCGGACCTCTCGTCGGACGATCCCGGGGACCGGGCCCGCGGCCTGGCCTGGCACAAGCGCCAGGTCGACCTCACGGCCGAGCTCGGCGCCTGGGGTTACGCCGGCTGCCTCTACGGCCATCCCGGCGTCGTCAAGCGCCGCCGCCCTCCCGTCGACGAGCTCCCCCGGGCCGCCGAAGGTCTCCACGCCCTGGCCGAATACGCGGCCCCGCTCCGGGTCGCCATCATCCTCGAGCCCATGAGCCGCTTCCGGACCCATCTCGTCAATACGCCGGCCCAGCTCGTGCGGCTCATGGCCCTCGCCGACCACCCCGGCCTGAAGGCCACGTTCGATACCTATCACTCCGTCACCGAGCTCCGCGACTATGCCGGGGGCCTGCGCGCGCTCGGCCCCCGCCTGGCCCTCGTCCATGCCTGCGAGAACGATCGCGGCGTCCCCGGAGGCGGGCTCATCCCTTGGGAGACGGTTTTCGGGACGCTGGCGGAGATCGGCTTCGATGGCACGATCGGCTTCGAGGGCTACAACACGGGTCTCGGTGATTTTGGCTTCGAACGCGGCATCTTCCAGGACCTTTGCCCGGACGGCCGTGCCTTTGTCGAACAGGGGCTGGTGTTCCTGCGCGGGCTTGAGCGGCGCTTCGCCGCCGCTACTTCCCGGCGTCCTTGATGGCCTTGATGTAGTCCTCGACGTGCTTCCTCAGCACGTCTTGCTCGATCTTGGGCAGGACCGCTTCGAAGATGGCCCTGGCCTTGGACGGCTCGCCGCTGTTGAGCAGGGCGATGCCCAGGTTGACCTGGAGATTGATGTCGCCCGGCGCCAGGACGAGCCCGGCCTGGAAGCTCCCGGCGGCCTCGGCGTAACGGCTGAGCTGGTTCAGGATGACGCCCTTGAGATTGTAGGCCCCGGCGTTTTTGCCGTTCTTCTGGATGGACTTGAGGGCGTAGTCCAGGGCCTCCTCGAACCGCCCGGCGTTATAGTAGAGCTTGCCCAGATGGTAAGCGGATTCATATCCGCCGTCGATCTCGTACGCCCTTTTCAAGGCCGCTTCGGCCTTTTCGGTGTCCTTGAGCTCGACGTAGGTCAGCCCGAGGCCCCTCTGGACGTCGGCGGCATCCGGCTTGATCGCCGCGGCTTTCTCGTAGGCTTCAGCGGCCAGGGCGAACTCGCCCTTGGCGTTATAGGCCGAGCCGAGGAGGTTCCAGCCGTTGAAATGTGCCGGGTCGAGCGAAACAGCCAGCTTGCCGTAGCGCACCGCCTCGTCGGTCAGGCCATACCGCAGCGCGATGACCCCCTTTTCGTACTGGTACTGGGGGTTTTTCTCGTCCGCAGCCTTGGCCTTTCTTTGGGGCTCGGCGGGGCGGTTCCCGGCCCCGGCCGGAGCGGCGCAGGCCGCGGCGGCGAACAAACCCGTTAGAAAAGAAGCCAGAAGGAGTTTCGCGAAGTTGCTCGGACCGATCATGGGATCTCGATCAACTATGATGGCATATCGGCCACGGACGGTCAAACCGCGGCTCCCGCGGTCTTTACCGGCCCTCCCCGCGCATGTTAGATTACCCCCGCGGACCCGGCGGTCGCCGAGGCCGGCCACCCCGTCAAGGAGAACGACGCATGATCAAGGAAAACGCTGTCTCTTCGGGAATAAGGACTGCGGCCGTGAGGGCGCTGATCGCCGTCTTGCTTGCGTTGGGAGTCTGGCCCGCGTTCGCCCGCTCTGCGGAGCCACCCGCCCAGGCCTCAGCTGCCGTGGAAAAGCCCCGGCTCGATATCCTTCCGACCGCGCTCCTCGTCCGCGACGGGACAACGGCCAAGAGGATCGTCCGCCTCTCTGTCGACATGCCGGGTGCGGCCCCAGTCGAGGCTGCGGTCAAGTGCTGGATCGACGGCCAGCCTCAGGTCCCGGAACCCGCCGGCTTTCACCTCGTCCCCGGCAAGAACAGCCTCGACCTGCGCCTGACCGAGCCCGCGAAACCGGTCCAGGCGCGGTTCGAGGTCAGTTGGACCGCGGCGGGTGCGTCCGTCTCGCTCAGTGGCGAGATCAAGCTGGCCCCCGCCCGTCATTGGAGCGTCTATCTCTTCCATCATTCCCACACGGACATCGGCTACACCGAGCTCCAGTCGCGCATCGCCCGCAATCATGTCGAATATCTCGACTCCGTCATCAAGTATTGCCGCGAGACCGATGCCTACCCCGACGACGCCAAATTCCGCTGGAATATCGAGGTCACCTGGGCCCTGGAGAACTTTATCCGCACGCGACCTGAGGCCGACGTCAAAGCCCTTATGGACTTGATCAAGGCCGGCCGGGTCGAGCTGTCCGCCCTCTATCTCCAGGTTTCCGATTGCTTCGCCCACGAGGAGATCGTCCGGACCGTGGACGCGGCCCGGGAGATCGCCCGGCGGTACGGCTTCGAGCTCCGATCGGCGATGAACGACGACGTCAACGGCTTCGCCTGGTCCCTGCCCCAGATCTTCCGGCAGGCCGGCGTGCGCTACTTCGCCAGCGGCATCAACGAGACCCGCTCCCGGGCCCCCCTGCGCCGGCCCAACGCCTTCTGGTGGGAGTCGCCGGACGGCAGCCGCATCCTCCACTGGAACGGCGAGCATTATCTCTTCGGCAACTATGAGCTGCTCCTCCACGAGTCGGTCGACCGCAGCGCTCCCAAGGTCGGCGAGTACCTGGCCAAGCTCGAGGCCCGCGGCGATTATCCCCAGGACATCATCGCCTTCAACGTCGGGGCCTGGACGACCGACAATTGCCCGCCCGGCCGACAGCTTTCCGACCGGGTCAAGGAGTGGAACGAGCGCTTCATCTCGCCGAGGCTGCGGCTGGCCACGCTGCACGAGTTCTTCGAGCAGATGGAGAAGAGGTACGGCCCGGCCCTTCCGGTCCACAAGCTCGGCTGGCCGGACTACTGGACCGACGGCGTCGCCTCGACGGCCTTCGAAACGGGGCTTAACCGCATCGCCCACAACGAGATCATCACAGCGGAAAAGGTGTCCGCGCTCGCGGCCAAGCTCGACCAGGCCAGGACGTTCGTGTTCCCGGCCGCGGAGATCCGCGCCGGGCACGCGTCGTCGATGCTCTACGACGAGCATACCTGGGGCGCCTGGAATTCGATCGACGCTCCCTGGTCGGAGCTGGCCCGCGGCCAATGGGCGGCGAAAAGCAGCTTCGCGTATGACGCGCGGGAGACATCGCGGACGCTTCTGCGGCGCGGCAGCGAAGCGTTGGCCAAGCTCATCGCCGCCGGCGGCGCCACCGAATTCGCCGTCTTCAATCCGCTCTCCTGGACGAGGACCGATGTCGTCCCCGTGGCCCTTCCGGCCGGACCGTTGCGCGAGGCCAAAGGGAAGCTCCGTGTCATCGACCGCCGCACGGGGAGCGAAGCCAAGTTCCAGCTGCGGGGCGACGACGCTCTGCTCGTTCTCGCCAAGGACGTCCCGGCCATGGGTTATGCCGTTTTCGGCGTCGAGCTCGGAGGACCGGCCGCAGTGGCCGGCACCGCGGAGAGACCGGCGGCCGGCGATCGCCATGGCGCCATCGAGAATAGATTTTATCGGGTCACGGTCGACCCCAAGACGGGCGGCATCGCCAGCCTCTTCGACAAGGATCTCGGCCGCGAGCTTGTCGACCGGACCTGCCCCTGGCCGCTCAACACGTACATCTATGAGCAGCCGGAAGGCGGGCGGAAGGCTGTCGACGACATGACCAAGCGGGCGGTGTTCCACCGCTCCACTGCGGAGACGTCGAAGGTCGAAGCGGGGGAGAGCGGCCCGGTCGTGTCGAGCCTGGTCATCAGGAGCACGCCCAAGATGTGCTCGGCCCTCGAGCAGCGCATCGTCCTCTATAACGATATCAAGCGAATCGACCTTATCAACGTCCTGAACAAGGAGGAGACTTTCGATCCCGAGGCGGTCTATTTCGCCTTCCCGTTCGCCGTCGGGCCCGGCGGGTCCGTGCCGAATGCGCGATTCGAGATCGCCGGCGCCGACATGGCCCCGGGCACCGAGCAGCTTCCGGGCACGACCCTCGATTGGCAGACGGCCCAGCACTGGGTCGAGTTCTCCGGGAAAGACGCGCGGGTCGTTTGGTCGCCGGTCGAGGCGCCGCTCGTCCAGTTCGGCGACATCAACACAGGGAAATGGCAGACGAAATTCGTTCCGGCCAACGCCTGGGTCTTCTCCTATGCCATGAACAACTACTGGATGACCAACTTCAAGGCCAGCCAGGAAGGGCTGGTCGAGTTTCGCTACAGCCTGACGAGCGCGCCGCCCGCCGTCGCGGCCGCCGGGGTTGGACCGGCCTCCGATCGCGTTTCGTCGACCCGCTTCGGCTGGGAGGTCCACGCGCCGCTCGTCGGGACCTGGCTCCCGGCAGGGAACAAGGGCCCGGTCAAGTCTTCAGCGGAATCATTCCTCTCCGTCGACCGGCCGAACATCATCATCCAGGCGCTTTGGCTCGAGGAGGATGGAACGCCTGTCGCCCGCCTTCGCGAGATCGCCGGGGAATCCGCGGACGGCCGCTTGACCAGCGGCCTTTTCCTGGGCATCACGACAACGCTGATAGGGGGACACGAAAGCGTCGAACCCGGATCGATCCCGGTCCATCTTCGCCCGTTCGAAATGCAGACCGTCCGATTGGCAAGATAAGGGCATTCGTCATACAATGGAGGTCCGAAAAAGGGCCCCATGGATAAAATGCCGCTGACCGAAGAAGAGATCACCCGGCTGCGCCGGCGCGAGGCCGAGATCCTGGTCCGCATCGCTCGCCTCAAGAGCACGATGAGTGAAACCAAGGCCCTCGATACCCTGGCCTTCAAGGCGAAGCTGTTCAAAGAGGCCCAGGACGAGCTCCACCGCGTCCAGGACAAGCTCGCCGGCCAATCCGAAGACTGACCGTCGGCGCCCCGGCCGACGTCCGCCCCGCGATCCTACTTGACCGTGAACGCCGCCGTGGTCTCGTTGGCCTCGGCCCCGGACTTGTCCCGGGCGGCGATCGTGAGCGTGTGCGGTCCCGGCTTGAGGCCGCCGAAGGTGAGCTCGATGACGCAAGTTCTCAGCGACTTGACCTGGTGCGTTTCGATCACCGTGACCGGGACTTCTATCTTTTCCGTTCCCTGCGCGTCCGTGGCCGTGAAGTCGAGTTCGATCTCCGGCACGCCGAGCGATAGACGGACCGCCGCCAGGACCCTCTGCGGACCCGGCGGGAGCGTCCCCGTGATCGGGGCGTACTTCTCCGGGTCGTAGCCGAATAGGCCCGACAACGTCGTCTCGGGTGAGGCACCGAGGTCGGCCCACCCGGTCGCGGCTTTGAGCAGAAGCGGCGGGTCGAGCCAAACAGGAGCGGCCACCGGATTGACGAAGCTGATGGACGCTGAACCGCGGGCGGCGATGCCCGTCTCCGAGTTCTGCACGATGATCCGGCAGGAGTACCGGCCCGGCTTCGCGGGGACGGCGAAAACAGAGACCGAATCCTTCGGACCGTCCTCGGGCGGTTTCAACCGGAAGCTCTTGACGGCCGATTTCCCCTGATCTTCATCGTAGATCAGAAGATAAGCATCGGATCGCTTCCCGATGATCGCCGCCGCCTTGTCCTTGGGAACCTCGACATAGGCGACAAGATTGGGCCAGCCGCCGACGATGACCGGCACGATACCCATGGGCACGTCCGCCGGAATCTGGGTCAGCGGATTGTCGCTGAGCGCCAGGTCGGTCATCTGGAGAAGCCGCTCGAACCGGCTGTACTCCTGGAACGGCTTGGGATTGTAGTAGCCGTTCTGGCTGACGACCTTGCAGCCCGGCCGGACGACCTTGACCTTGATCTTGTGGAAGGCGCCGTCCCAGGCCGCGGGGACACTGTAGCCCAGGACGTAGAACGCGCTGGTGATATCGCCGATCGCCGCCAGAGCGTTTTTGGTATCCATCGAATTGCTGAAGTATTTGCCGCCGCTCTCCCCGGCCAGTTGGACGAGGGAGTCCTTCCCCGTGAGCTCCCGGCTGCTGATGGAGGTGCCGACCGGATTGTTGATGTCCATTTCCCCGGCTGTCGGCGTGCAGTCGATGGCGTAGATGGGGCTGTTGGCGTTCTTGAGCTCCTTCAACGCGTCGGAGAACTCGGTCCGCACGCCCGAGTTGGATTGGGCGTTGTCGTAGGCGTTGAGCTCGGCCATCATCTGGTCGGGGTTGCTCGCGTCCATGTTCGGGACGGTCACGCTGCGCCGGCTTCCATAGATAAGGGCCCGGCTGATGCCCGCCGAGAAAAGGATCAGATTCTTCCAGCCGGGGACGTAACGCATGGCCCGGGCCAGGTTGGCGAAGGTCTGGGCGAACTGCCGGGCCTGGTCGGTGTATCCCTGCCGCCGTCCCTCGTCGACAACGCCGCCGGTCTGGGCTCGGGCCTGCTCCTGAAAGTAGGCGTCCGCGGCAGAGTCGACGCCCGCGGACGATCCCTGGGTCGGCTGGAAGGCGCCGCCTGTCGGATTCGGGTACCCGCTATCCTGCATGTGCCTGAGCTCGTCGGCGTAGAGGAAATTCGTCAGCGTCTCGGCGCGCCCGGCGACCGCGCGCAAGCCGAACGCATCGACGATATTGCGGACCCGGGCGTGGTCCGTGGTCAGGTACTCGTGGATGGTCAGCCCGCGCATCGGCGAGTACGACAAGACCCCGATCTCGTCGCCGGGCCGGATGGCCGTGTCCATGAAGTTCAGGGCGGCCTCGCGCGCCTTGCGCGAGCTGCGGGGATCGGTGAAGGCGAAATCGAAGAAAAAGAAGAACTTCCGGTTGAGCCGCGGCCCCTCTACGGGGGCGCCCGGGGCGATGCTGTCCCCGCCCACGATGTGGTTCTCGAAGTGGGTCACGGGCACGACCTTGCCGTTGTCCGTGACTTCGAAATCGGCCGCGGTCAGATCGGTCACGGGCTTGCCATCCTTGGTCGTGACGTAGGCTTGAAGGAGCTTGAGCGCGACCGTGACCTCTTCGCGGACCTGGCTGCCGGACTGACGGGGGGCCCCCGCCCCGTTGCCCGGCCAGCAGAACACGACCAGACCGAGCGCGATGGCGCCAGCGATGACGCTCACCGCCGCTCTCCTCGTCCCTCTGACGGTTGATTTCATGACCCACCTCCCGCCGCGGCAGGATTCGCAGGAGTCCTATCCGCCACGCTTGACTTCGGTCCGGACCTTGACCTCGAAAAATTTATAATCTTTATAAGCGACTGACGTCCGGGATGCCGGGGCTATTCCCCTCGACGTCCGGTAGGCCTCGACGACTTCGTAGGAACTGGGGAAGCGCAGGCCGTTCTTCTCGACCGTGTATTCGGAGGTGAACGTGATCCGGGGCTTGGCCCGCAAGGCTTTGCCGACCTCTTCGATCGCTTCGTAGTTGCCCATCGAGGCCGGCTCCCACTCGACCTTCAGGACGGCGCCGTCGCGCTGCCGGAGCCAAGCCTTGCCGTAGAGCGAAGACGCCTCCGAGCCTTTCGGCCGCACGTCGACGACCAGGACCGGCTCTCCGTCCATCTCCGTTTCCTGGGCGATGAGATAATCGTGAGCCTGCTGGGCTTCGGCGCTGAACAGCCCGACCGGCCCCAGGACGACGAACTTGTGCCAGAACCGGCTCGTCTGCAGGGCCGCATGCTCCTCGTGCCGGGGCGACCCGTCCTCCTCGAGGAGGACCCGCGTCTCCGCCGCCCATCCTTCCTTGCGGACGAGCTGGTAATCGTAGACCCAGTTCCGGATCTTGTCCTCGGCGATCCGTGAGCTCGCGATGACTGATTGGATTGCCTGGGCGGGGCGGCTCCTGGCCAGCCAATCGGAGAGCCGCTCCCGGACGTCCTCCCGGCAGACGAAATCGAGCGACGCTTCGGTGAGCGCGCGGCAATAGCCAGCGGCCGCCTTCAGGACGTTTTCCGGGACTGGCCCGCCCTTGGCCGGGGCGGGGGCCTCGAGGTCGATATCCTCGACCTCCGGAGCGAGCGCCTTCGCGGGAGCGCTCACCGGCTTCTCGACCGGGGCGGCCGCATCGACCGCGAAATAGCCCTCACGGTGGCTGATGCGAAGCCCGCCTCGCTTGACGGCGACCTCGATCCTGTGAAACTGGCCGTCGGTCCGGAACTCCCGCGGCCGGTAATAGAGCAGGTAATACTGCTCCGATGCCTCGGCCGCCTTCCGCAGGAGCGCCGCGGGGTTGGCTGAGGCCGCCGACGTTCCCCCTGTCGCGGCGGCGATCTCCTTGAAGACCTTGTAGATCGCGGCCGACGATTCGGCCATCCGGATGCCGTCAAGGACGGCCATGTTCTCGACGTCGAGCTGGGGATCCCGCCGGTTCCGGGTGATATAGAGAAAGTGGACGTCGGCCGAGGCGTCCGAGAAGGCTCGCTGGATCGCTTCCCGATCGATCTCGGCGTCGCGGTTGTAGACCGCCATAAGCTCATGGGCCTTTATCGCCATTTCGGAGTCCGAGCTGTTCAGCGCCTCGATGAGTCTTCGGTCGTCGAATTGCGGGACTTTCTCCCTCTGATAAAAGAGGAACGCGTGCTTGGAACCGGGACGTGTCTTGAGGTCCGCGGCGAAGGCCGCCATCCTCCCGGGATCGATCGTCCGCAGGTCCTCGAACCTCCCCAAGTCCGTCCGGTAGGCGTTGAGATCGACTTCGGCATAATCCGGGTCCCCCGCGCCAAGATGGGCCAGCATGTCTTCAATGACCGACCGATAGGCCCCGCTCAGGACGAGAACGTCGTTCCGGAGCTTGGACTTGACCTCGGACCGGGCCCGGCGGACCTTTTCCGGCGTGTCGATCCGGCTCTTGAGCCGCAGCGTCCTCTGCGGCGTGACGATGTCGACTTCGTCGCCGGGCCGGCAGACGCTCTCGAAGAACATGTCCACGGCCTTGTCGATCTCGGGCAGGTATTCGGAGAGCTGGAAGAGCAGG
>JADGNU010000274.1 GCA_017883305.1 Candidatus Aminicenantota bacterium
ACTGCGAAAAGATCGCCTCAGTGGTATATAATGGCGCCCGCGGGAAATGCGCAAAACAGGAACGCAGAAAGAATACGAGCGGCGGATCGATGCCGCACTTGACTTCATCGACCGGAACCTCGGCGACGACATTTCGCTCGGAAAGCTCGCTTCAGTGGCCTGCTTTTCCCCTTTCCATTTCCACCGCATCTTCTCCGCCTTCGTCGGCGAGCCGCCGGCGGAATATGTCCGCCGCCTGCGCCTCGAAAAAGCGGCCATCCTGCTCGTGAACGACGCGTCGGCGCCGGTGACCCAGATCGCCCTGGCCTGCGGGTTCTCGACCTCGGCCCTCTTCTGCCGGCTGTTCAAAGCCCGGTTCGGCATGCCGCCGACCGTCTGGCGCGACGGCGGGCACGAAGATCGCAAGAACGGACAAACGGTTCGCAAGAGTGGAAAAGACATCACGCGGCGGCCCGCCTATCATTGGCCCGGACGGACCAATTCCCAGGCACGGAGGGCCGGCATGATCAAGAAACCCGTCGTCAAGATCGAGGACGTCCCGCCCCTGCGCGTGGCCTACGTCAAGCACCTGAAAGGCTACGAGGACAGCGCGGGCATCGGCGACGCCTTCGAGACGCTCTTCTGCTGGGCCGGGCCCCGCGGCGTCATGGGCCCGGACGTGAGGGTCATGGGCATGCCCCTCGACAATCCCGACATCACCCCCAAGGACAAGTGCCGCTATTACGCCTGTGTCGTGGTCAACGACCGGGCCGAGCCCGATGGCCGGGTCGGCATCATGACCATCCGCCCGGGGAAATACGCCGTGGGGCGCTTCGAAGGCGGAAGCGGCATCTTCAAGAAGGCCTATGCCTACATGTACGGCGAATGGCTGTCCCGAAGCGGCTGGCAGCCGGACGACGCTCCGGCCTTCGAGTCGTACATCGGAGAGCCGACGGGCACGGCAAAGAAGCCCCATTTCGTCTTCGATCTCTGCGTCCCGGTCAAGCCTCTTTGAAGGCCTGGAGAAGACCCATGAAAACGATCGACCTCAAAAAATCCCTCAAGCCGTTCTACACGGCCTCGGCGTCGAAGCCTGCGATCATCGACGTCCCGGCGCTGAAGACGCTCATGGTCGACGGCACGGGCGACCCGAACGGCCCGGCTTTCCAGGAGGCTGTCGGCTCCCTCTACAGCGTCGCCTATACGCTCAAGTTCACGTTCAAAAAGGAAAAGGCCATCGATTATCCCGTGATGGCCCTCGAAGGCTTATGGTGCGCTGACGACCCCAGCGTTTTCGTGAACGGCAAGCGCGACGAATGGAAGTGGACGATCTTCATCGTCCTGCCGGGCGTCGTGACCAGGAAGGATGTCGCGGAGGCGGTCGCGGCGGTCAAGAAAAAAGCTAAATTCCCCCGCTTCCCCGAGGTCCGGTTCGAGAAGTTCGCCGAGGGCCAGGCCGCCCAGGTCATGCACATCGGACCCTACGCCGCCGAAGGGCCGACCATCGAGCGCCTTCACAAGTTCATCGCGGCCGAAGGATACCGTCTCCGCGGCCGCCACCACGAGATCTATTTCGGCGACCCACGCCGGTCGGCGCCGGAGAAGCTCAAGACGCTCATCCGCCAGCCGGTCGAGCCGGCCTAGGCCTCGACAGCCGTTAGGCGGTCTTCTTCATCTCGAGAAAGAACCAGCCTTGTTCGTCCTTGCGGCTGACGACCTCGAACCCGCTCGCTTTGGCCAGGGAAACAAAATGCTCCGGCCCCTGTTTCTCGACGATCTTGACGCCGTAACCGGTATTGATATCGGCCGCGGGCAGCTTGACGTGGAGGGGATAGAGGACATAGATCTGGCGGGGATCGGTCCGGAGGGGGAAGACAACGTCCCAGATGAGAAGCCGCCCTCCGGGCTTGAGGACGCGGTGGATCTCCTGGAAGACCTTGGCGTGGTCGGCCGGGTCGATGTACATGAAGGTGAAAAAGACGCTCGTCGTAGCGAACGTTCCGTCGAGGAACTTGAGGTCCCTGGCGTCCATGACGATCTTGAGCAGCGGCTCCCCGGGCGCATCCTCGAGCTCCCGCTTGCTCAGGTCGACGGCCACGACGCGGCGGCCTTTGAGCTGTTCGATCACGCCTTCGCCGCCGCCGCCGATGTCGAGGATCAGGCCGTCGGAGGGAAAATCGGGCAGGACGACCTCGAGCTTGTCGTGCTTGAGCACCTGTTCGGGCTTGGGCTCCTGCGAGGCGGCCGCAAGGGGCCAGGGGACGAGGAGGAGAGCGGCGAGCGCCATCCCGAGGACCGGGCGATGAGGATGGAGAGTCATGGGATACTCCTTGTTTGGGCTTGATGGCGGCAGGCGAACCCCCGCTCCTCAGGTTCTACGGCCGGCCCCGCAAAATGTTACAGGCCGGGCTCGGGGGACTGGCGGGTCAGGACTTCTTGACCCAGTTGCCGTCTTCCTGCTGGATCCACCAGCCGGCCGCGGCGCTCTTTTCCCACTCGGCCGCGAAGATCTTCTGGATCTTCTCGATCTGGCTGGCCTCGATGTTCAGGGCCTTGGCCACCTCGGCGTAGAGCTTCGTCCGGTCGGCATTTTCGTCCTTGACCAGGTTTCTCAGCGCGGCCTTGGCTTGGAGGTTGAGGCCGGTTTCGTCGCGGACCTCGATCAGGCCCTTGTTCGTTTCGCCGATATTCCCGGCGTCGAAGTAGGGCTTGAGCGCCGCGAAGCGGGCCTTCATCGAGTCCTTGAGGGCGCGGATCGCCGGCGTCGAGACGGTCGTCGCCTCCTGGGCATAAGCGGCCGGGACGAGGGAGAAGGATGAGGATTCACGGAGGACGGGCCGCTGCGCCACGGCTTCTGGTCCCTTCTTCTCCGCGTCCGTCTTGCGGATCTCGTCGACGATCTCGGCCGCGGCCTGCTTGACCGTGGCTTCGGGGAAGTAGATGTTCACCGTGATGCAGGCCAGGATAAAGACCAGGCCCGCGCCGGCGGCTGTCCAAAGGGCGTATCGTTTTTTCATGGTGTCCTCCTCCTTGCGGTGCGTCGCTATTTCTCGGACTGGCCGACCCGTTTGAGCCGGCTCGTCATTTCCTTGAAGCTGATCGATTTGTTGGGCTCGCGGTTCACTACACTTATACCAAAAAGCGCCGGTTTCTTCACCAAGTACTCGATCCCGCCTTCGTGGATCGTGCCGTTGAGGGTGAAGTTGTCGTTGTGGAGGGTGCTGACGATGCCAAGCTTCTTATAGCGGAAGCCGCGGATGAAGCTCATCCAGAACCTGCTCGTCCCGCCCGAGGCCTGTTGGCCCGAACTGAGGACGGCCAGGTTGTCCACGGCCTTGAGGCTGAAGGTCTGTGCGACCCCCTTGCGGGGCACGGACTCGAGGCGGAAAGAGAAGCTCTCCGGCTGACGGTAGGTGATGACGAGATCGCGGACCTCGCCGCTGACGATGCCCGTCACCTCGCCGAAGGGGACCTCGTCCGTGAGCTTTTTCATATCGAGATCGACGAGGTCGACGTCGAGCGAGATCGAGCGCCCCGGCGTGAACGGCGCGGAAACGGCCAGGTCCCGGAGGATGATCTTGCCGCCGAAAACGCTGGCCTCGCCGCGGCCGGCGATGACGATCTTGTCGGGGCCGATGTCGAGCCGCGGGAATTCGGCCTGGACCTTTCCCGTCAGCTTGAACTGCGGCGACTGGACGGGGAACTTCGCGATGTCGATGTCGTGCAGGGCGAGGGAGCCGACTC
>JADGNU010000275.1 GCA_017883305.1 Candidatus Aminicenantota bacterium
CGCCGCGCCTGGCCGGAACTCCTCGCCGAAGCGGGCCGGGCGGGAGGGGCGGTCCTCGTCGTCGACGGCCTCGATCAGCTGGAGAGCGGGCTCCGTGACCTGACTTGGGTCCCCATGGCCCTGCCCCCGGGCGTCCGGCTCGTCGTCAGCTTCAAGCCCGAGGCCCCGCTCGGCGCCGAAGCCCTTAGGCTTCTTAAAGAGGCCGGGGCGGTCCTGGGCGAGGTCCCGCCCTTTGATCGGGCCGAGGATCGAAGGCGCCTTGTCCGGGCCTATCTCTCGCAGTACCTGAAGGAGCTCGACGAGGAGCACATCGAGGCCCTCATCGCCGTCGAGGGCGCGTCGAGGCCGCTGTTCCTCAAGGTCGTCCTCTCGGAGCTCCGCGTGTTCGGCGCCTTTGCCAACCTCGGCGAAAAGATCGCCCGCGACTTCGGGCGCACTCCGGTCGAGGCTTTCGAATCGGTGCTGCGTCGCCTGGAAAGCGATCCGGCCTACGCGCCTCTCGAGCCGGCTTATGCGGTGCCCCGGCTCTTTGGCCTGCTGTCTCACGCTCGCCGCGGTCTCTCCATCGACGAGCTCGGCAGCCTGCTCAACCGCGAGCCGCGCCCCGGCGCCCCGCCCGAAGGGAGCGAGTCGGCCGCGGCCGACAGCGCGAGCACCTATCTCCGGCAGGTCCGGCCGTTCCTGGCCCGCCGCGAGGGACGATACGACTTCTTTTATGACGCCTTTCGCCAGGCTGCCCGGGAGCGCTATACGGCGTCCGAAGGTCCGGGCCCAGTCTCGCGGAGGCCATCCGGCGATTGGCACCGCGCCCTGGCGGACTATTTCGAAAAATTGCCTCTGTGGCTGCCCCCCCCGGATAGCGAGAAGACCGGGGCCGGCCCATCGCCGGCCACGCGCGCCCACCGGCGCAAGGTCTCGGAGCTGCCGTACCATCTCGCGTGCTGCGGCGACGTCAAGGGGCTCGAGCGCACCCTGGCCAGCCTCGAGTTCATCGAAGCGAAGTGTCAGGCGGGATTGATCTACGACCTCGAAGCGGACTATGCCCGTCTTCAGGCGGACGGCGCCTCGCTTCGGCCGGCCGTGGTCACGCCGCTCGTTTGGCAGGGCCGGACGGGCGCCGAATGCCCCTATTGCCGGGGCTCTTTCGAGTTGTCCGGTCCGTCCTCCGGCGGGCTATCAAGCTGTCCCCTGTGCTCGTCGCGCCTGCGCTTGACCGATTTCACGATCGAAAGGCCCTGGCAGCCGCGGCCGGCCGGGCGAGGCGTTGATCGGGGCGAAGACCTCATGCTGGCCGTTCCGCCGGCGATCGGCCAATTCGCCGATTTCGTGCGAGCCAAAGCTCATCTGCTGGCCGAGTGGCCCGTCCTGGCTTGGCAGGAGGCGGCTAACGCTGCCGCCGAGACCGCTCCGAAGAAAGCGGCGGTCGCGGCCCGGCTATCCGGCAAGATGAAGAAGCCCTGGCTCCGGAGGGTGAACAAGCGGGGGGTGGCTGCGCCTCTCATGACCCTTACCGGACACGAGGGCAGCGTTGTGGATGTCGCCGCATCGAACGACGGACGGTGGATCCTGTCGCTGGGCATTGACGGGTCGTTGCGCGTCTGGGACGCGGAATCGGGCGCTCCGGTCATGGTCAAGCGTGACGCGGTGGTACCAGGGAAGTCCGGCCGCTTTTGTCTGGTCCCCCCCGGTGACCTCGTTCTTGTCGTCTCGGAAAGCACGTCCTTCGAACAAGGGCCCATCCGGCTCTGGAACTTTGAGACGGGCCAGCTGGTCCATGAATTCACCCGGCGCGATGTCGAGCCGAAGTCGTTGGCCGTGAGCCTCGACGGGCGCCGCTTCTCGCTCGCATTCCAGCGGGGGGACGATCGCGGGAAGGAATTTCGGGTAATCGTGCTGTTATGGGATCTCGAGCGCCCTGGGGAGGCGCCCTCTGAAGTGCCGATGAGGAAAGGTCTGATGTTCCCCGGCATCCAAGCATTCACCCCGGACGGACGGAAGCTCCTGATTTCGACGCAAACCCAGCTTGAAGTTCTCGACCTCGAAACGAAGACGTTCGAGCGAACGATGGCCTGGAGCGAATCGGGGATGTTCAAGGGGGCCATGTGCGCGGCCGTTTCGCCCGACGGCCGCCTCGCCCTGACGGCCGGGTGGGACGCGATCGGCAGGGTCTGGGACCTTCGGACGGGGGCGCTCGCGGCCACCATGGTCGGCCACAAGGGGCCGATCGAACGCGCCGTATTCACGCCCGACGGAGCTGAAGCCGTCGACGTCTGCCTCGACACGACGATCAAGGTCTGGGACGTCAAGACCGGCGACTCGCTGACGACGCTCCGCGGCCAGGACCCCTTGTTCAGCGTGGCCGTCACGCCGGACGGAAGCCGGGCGGTCACGGGCGATCAGAAGGGCCGCGTCCAGGTCTGGGACCTGAGCGTCGACCGCGAATATTTCAGGGAAGGACGCCGGGTCATGCGCGAGCGGATGCAGTCCCTTCCCGAGCCGGACCGCAGCGATCGGCGCAACCTCGAGGCCCTGCTGGAGTTCATGCATAGCAGCCAGCGTCATTTCGGCCCGACGAACGCGGCCTTGTCCCGTACCGGAAAACGCCTGGTCACCGCGGGCGAAGTGGACCGGTTGCTCCGGACCTGGGACATTCAAACCGGAAAGATCGAGCACGTCCTCGGCAACGGCCGGGACGATCTCGCCCTCGTCGCGATCTCGCCGGATGGAGCGAGGGTTCTCACCGGGGATAACGAACTGAAGCTCCGGCTCTGGGATGTGGCGGCCGAGAAGGTCCTGGCCGAGCGGCCTGGTCCCGAGGCCGCCCAGAGACATGAAGAAAAGGGCGGGCCGAACCTGATGACATTGGTGAAGGAGATGACGACCGGCCCTCGCCTTCTCGCCCTCCAGTTTACGCCGGACGGTCGCCAAGTCCTCAGCGCCGATTCCCTGCGCCCGGGGATCCGGCTTTGGGACGGCCATTCGCTCGCCGACGCGGGCTCGATCCCGGCGGCCCAGGGCGCGGGCCCCAATCTCCTGTTCGCGGGTTCCGGAGGCGTTCTCGTCGTCCCGACCGTGGCGGGCGCCATCCACGTGGTCGATTTCCCGGCCAGGTCCGTCGTCCGGACCCTGAAGGGATTCTCGTCGGGCGTGCTCCGATTGGGAAAACAGGGAGCGCTCGACATCTCTCCAGACGGGCGCCTAGTCGCCTGCGGCTGGCAAGATCACACCGTAAGGGTCTGGGTCCTGTCGACCGGCGCGGAGGCCGTGATCTTAGAAGACATGTCGCGGCGGCATCCCGTCGTCAGCGTCGCCATCTCACCCGATGGAGAGCTCGTCGCGGCTTCCTTCGCCACGTGGTCCTCGACTCCTGTGGGCGACCTGGAGATCGGGGCCTGGTCGCTCGCATCCGGTCGCCGGGTCTTCGAACGGCGGTTCTCTACGACGAGGGTGAATTTTGCCTGGACCCAGGTCCCGAAGCACCTCATGACCGGTGGACCCGACGAGATGCTGCGGCTATGGGATCTCGATCAGCGCGAACCGGTCACGGTGTTCGCGGCGCGTCCGGCGATCCTCTTGGCCCAGGGCCTTACGACGGTCGCCGTCGAGGAAGGCGGCGAGGTCTTCATCCTGGAGCTGACCGGGGCGCGTCCCCGATCGGGCTGACGGCGGAGGGCCCGGCCCCCTCACTTCTTGAAGAAGTAATTGATCTCCCACTC
>JADGNU010000071.1 GCA_017883305.1 Candidatus Aminicenantota bacterium
GACCCCTCGTGAAGAGGGGCAGTCCCGCCTCGCGGGGCTGCCCCAACTGAAAACGCCGGCGGAGGAAGCGGGCGACGTGCAGTATTCCCAGAACGAGGCCATCGCTTCGTTTCTGAGCGCGCTCGATATCGCGTCCAAGGAGGTTGCCGTCTCGATCGTTGGCCGGACGCTGCCGACCGATGCTTATGGCGCCCGAGACATCTTTCTCGTCCTCATCAGCAGTAACGGGGCCGCGACGCCGGAAACGCTCGACCGGTCGAAACCCACGGTCCTTTTCACCGCCGCCCAGCACGGCAACGAACAGTCGGCGAAAGAGGCCGTCCTCCAGATCATCCGCGACGTGGCCGTCGGCGATCTCCGGCCCCTCCTCGACAAGGTGAACGTCCTGGCCATTCCTCAGACGAACCCCTACGGCAACTCCATGAACGTCCGTGTGAACGAGCTCGACCTCGACATGAACCGCGACCACGTCAAGGTCGAGGCCGAGGGCGTGCGGGCCATCCACCGCGTCTTCAGGGACTTCATGCCCGAGGCCACCATCGATGTCCACGAGAAAGGCGACGACTATTACCGTGTCTCGATCGGCTGCGTTTCGAACGTCAACATCGGCCGCGACCTCCAGGACTTCTCGCGCGGCGTCCTTCTGGCCGAGGTCGAGAAGAGCCTGGCCAAGAGGCGGATCGCTTTTCATGAATACCTTGTCACCGAGGACCTCGGCGTGGACACGTCGTCGGGCGCGGCCTACGAGCGCGGCCCGTCCGGTCCCCGCGAAGAGATGAAGCGCTACTCGACGACAGACCTCAACGACGGCCGGAACAGCCTGGGCATCTTCGAGACGCTGTCGTTCATCCAGGAAGGCGCCTCTCTCCACGACCTGGAGACACTCAACGCCCGAACGGCCTGGCAGTATCAAGGATTGAGGGCCTTCCTCGAATCCGTCGCCGCTCATGCTCCCGAGGTCCTGAAGATGGTCCGCGGCGACCGGGCGCGCCTCCTCGAGCGGGCCGCGGCCAGGGACGCCGCCGATCCCGTTCACCTGCGCATGAAATTCGCCCGCGACCCTAAGGAGCCCCAGCTCGCCCTCAAGAGATTCGAGACCGTCGAGTCGCCCATCCGGGGCGTCCTCAAAGTCGACAAGAAGGCCGGGGAGACGCTCTTGGCCGGCGACATCGCGCCGGCCCCCGGCCCGCGGACCATGAAGATCGTCGAAGAGGTGGTCAAGAACTGGTTCCCTAACGTCGAGCCGACGCTTTCCGTCGCCCGGCCGCGCGGCTACATCGTCCCCGGCGGGCGCCTGGACATCGTCGAAACCCTGCTCGCCCTGGGCGTCGAGGTCGGTCTCGTCACCAAGGACGGACTCGTCGACGCGGAGGCCTATGAAGTGACGGCGGTTGTCCCGTCCAAGCTCGACTACGTGGCGCCGGACAAGATCGATGTCGTGGCGAAACCCGCGAAGGTGCCGGTGAGGAAGGGAGATTTCTACGTCGACTGCGTGCAGCCGGCGGCGAATCTCGTGCCGTCGCTCCTCGAGCCGCAGTCGGAGTTCGGCCTCATCCGCTACTGGAAATTCGAGCTCGTGCCCGAGGCTGGCGGCGTCTTCGAGATCCTGCGTTTCGCCGGGACGACGGCCCCGGCCGTCATCCCGTACAAGCCCTGGCGGTCCTGATCATCTCAACGAAGAGATAAGGGCCAGGACCTCGGCCGGCGGCTTGGGCCCGCCGAGGAGCTCCCGGGCCTGAAGCCGGTCCTCTTTGCGGCCGAGCTTTTCAAGGGTCAATCCTCCGTAATAGCCGTTGGGCTGGCCCTCGTCCCAATATTTCAGGGTGTAATCGCGGATGGCCTCGCGCAGCGCCGCCGCCTTGTCTTTCTCTCCCATCCGATCGAGCGCGAGGGCGATGAAATAGTCCTGCATCCGGCTGTCCGGATGGAAAGGTGCGCCCGTGCCGAGCTTCTCAGGATAGAGCTTGGATAGCTCGAGGGCTTGAATGGCGTCGGCCCAGGCGCCCTTTTTCATGGCCTCGAGACCTATCCCGACGTGGGCCTGGACGTAGAGACCGTGGATGTTGCTCGCGCCCTCGTAGGGGAGGGCGGCGACGGCATCGAGGACCGTGGCCGCTTCATGGGGATCCCCGGCGGCGAGCAGGGTTTCGGCCAGGTCGACCTGGAGCGGAACTTCGGTTGGGAAATCGGCGACCGCCTTCCGGGCGGGACCCAAGGCTTTGTCCGCCCGGCCTTGCCGGAGAAGGAAGGCGGTCAGCGTATGCCGGGCCCGCCAGCTCGAGGCGTCTAGCTCGACCGACTTGCGGTAGTCGACGTCGGCCCGGACCGGATCGGTCCTCTCGAAGAAGGCCCCCCGGGCGATGTAGAACGGGGCGAAATCGGCGCCCTCGATCATCTCGAAGAGATCGCGGGCTTCGTCGATGCGGCCCTTGCCCCAGAGAATCAGGGACAGGTAGTACTTGGGCTTCCAATCGGACGGCCGGGCGGCCAGGGCCCAGGAAAAGACGGCGATCTCCTCCTCCCTGAAGGGGAAGACGAGGAACGGGGAGGCCGCGGAAGCCTTATCGAGATAGGCAGCGCTTTCGGCCGGAGCGCTTTCCCTCAGGAGATAGGCGAGCGTATAGAGGACGGTCGCTTGCGCCGGAGCGGCCTTGAGGGCCTCGACGGCGTCGGAGGCGAGCCCGAGTCGCGTGTAGAACGCGGCCATTTCGAGCCAGGTCTCGTGCGGCAGCTCGTTTCGGATGAGCGCGCGGCAGGCTTCGAGGTCCGCCGGCTTCCGGCTGAGGAGGTAGCGCTCGAAGCGGCCCAGGTGGTCGAGGGGATCGAGCTCGTTGAGCCGGTCCAGCGTGGCGTGGGCTTCGGCGATCCGGTCGTTCAGGCGCTCCGCCACGGCCATGACCTCGAGAGCGTTGACGTTGGCAGCGTCGGCGGCGAGCGCCAGGCGGGCCTCATCCAAGGCTCGTGTGTAGTCCTTTTCGACCAAGGCGATCTCTGCCGACTGGACGAAGGCCACCGCCTTGAATTGCGGCGAACGGGCCGCCCAGCCGAGGGTCTCCTTGGCGTCGACGAAACGCCCCATCCGGCGGGCGGCGACAGCGTAGACGTAATTCGCCTCGGGGTCGTACATCGAAACGGCCAGAGCCCGCCCGGCGAATTCGAGACCGCGGGCCGGCTCGCCGCGCCGGGTATAGAGCTCGGCGGCCCGGGTCAGGGCCCGGACGTGGAGCGGCTCCTCGGTGATCGCGGCCAGGTACTTGTCGAGGGCTTCGGGCAAGCGCCGCTCGCGTTCGAGGCCTCGGGCCTGCAGGAAGAGGGCCTCGGCCGAGCTCCCGGACGGGGTGCTGAAATGGAGCGGCCGCTCGAGGTTGTCCGCGTCCGGCGCGGATTCGAAGACGAGCTTGGCCCCGAGTCGGATCTCCAGCGCTTCAGCCGCGGATATGTCCGGGAGCGGGACCGATTTCTTCCAGACTTGCTCGGGTCTGAGGACGAGGCGCTCTTTGAAGACTTCCCGGCCGGCGGCACGGACCGTCAGATCGTCGGCGATGGGCCGGAGGGCGAAAAGCCCGAGCTCGACGGCGTCGGCCGCGCGCGAAGCGCCGAAAACGGCGTCGGGGGAGGCCTTGGTCATCGGCCCGATGCCGCGGTAGGGGAACCAGAGCTCCCGCCAGCGATCGGCGGCGCCTGGAGGGAAGTCGCCGTGGTCGGATTGATTGAGCAAGCGGCCGGCCTGGGGCTCCGTGTATTGTCCCTCCTTGTCCGTCAGGAGGTCCACCCAGATCTCGCCGGATCTGGAGAGGTCCCAGATCCAGACCTTGCGTCCGGGCATGTCTTCGTAGGGCGACCAATGCCCGAAGCCGGTGTCGGACTTCTCGTACCAACCGCCGTAGAAGTCCTCGTACTTGCCGACCGTGAAATAGCTCTTCGAGCCGGGGATGGCGTTGTTCCGGTACCAGGAGAGGTCGCGGCCGTTGCGGTCGAGGGGCCAGGGCTCGAGGGGGACGGAATAATCGTGGCCGATAAACCACTGACCCGGGAAGATGTACTTCAGGTCATCGGCGGCTTTCACGGCGGCGCAGGACCAGGCATAGTAGGACTGGCTGAAAGGCGTCGGGTTGACCCAGTGGGCCCTCGTCTCGAAGACGGCGCCGTCCTTAGGCAGAGTGATGGTGACGCTCCAGCGGGTCCTCGAGGCGAGGTCCATCGTCCCGACCACACACCAGGCGCTGCCGTCGGGGTTCCGCCGGAGAACGTAGTCGACGGGCGTGGCCGTCGACGGGGCGTGGCCGACGACACCGAAATTCCACTCGATGCCGCCCGATGTCCACGGCCCGCGGAGGGCGATCTGACGGAACTTGAGGACGTGGTTCCAGTAGAGGAAGTCGCGGCCGGTGGCATTCTCCTTCGCCCCCCAGACCTTGCCGCCGGCCTCGGGCAGGACGGCGACCTCGATGGACGAGTTCTTCAGGCGGACGACGGTCCAGGGCTTGTCGACGGGCTCGGCCGTGAAACGGTCGAAGATGAAATAGGGGTAGAGACGTGCCCCCTGGCCTCCCATGGACGACCGGGCGAAGATCGGCACGGGGTCCGGGTCGGAGAAGGGATAGGTCCGGATGGTTTCGGGTTGTTCGGAGACCACTGCGCCGGAAGAGGAGGACCGGCAACCGGGGCCGGCGGCGATTGTCGCTAGGAGAGCAACAGCTGCAGCGAGGACGGGGATCGCATGCCGTTTCGAACGGGTCTTCGTCATCGGGGCCTCCTCACCATCCATCCACTATCTTGAATCCCCTTATTATCCGCGCGACGGTGTTTTGTCAACGTCGCATGAAAAATCGGGGACACGATCCCATTTCAAGAGAAATGGGTCATGTCCCCGATTTCAGATGTTGATCCTGATCGGCAAAATCACCGTCGTGATCCCCTTCCAGCGAAGCTCCTGCTGGATGGCGAAGGCCGTTTCGTTGTGGAGGATGCGGTTGATGATGCCGGGCCGGCGGAAGACGGTCTGGCCGGCGAAGACGGTCGATTTGGGAAATTCCCGGGCCACGCTCTCGCAGAGATTCGAGGCCGTCTGGACGACGTCGATGCCGGTGTCGAAGTGAGATTCGGCCGGGAAGCCGAGCCTTCGGGCCATATCCACATATTTCCTCAGAGCGTCCTTGGTCGCCGAGGTCAGGCGGGAGACGGACTCGGACTCCTTGAACGCGCCCGCATCGACTTCGGCGATCGAGACGAAGACAAAGTTCTTATAGAGCCCCGGAAAGCCGCGGATGATGGACAGGAAGGTGTGGACGCCGAAGCCGGAGTAGCCGCTGACGAGCTGAATGGCCGTCATCTCCTTTGGGTCGGTCGGGTCGGCGTTGTAAGCGCCGCTGTGGGGGATGGCGACCAGCATGTCGTCGAGCTCCCGGACGCCCTTGCGGACGCGGTTGTAATGGCCCTTGATGACATAGCAGAGCACGATCACGATCGCCGTGATGGCCAAGGTCAGCCAGCCGCCGCGGGCGAACTTCTCGAGAATAGTGACGATGAGGATGGTGAGGCACACGGTCAGGCCGGTGAGGTGGACCGGAAGGTGCTTTTTCCAGTGCGGCTCCTTGCGCCTGTTCTTGATGAAGAAGCGGGACATCCCCAACTCGGACAAAGAAAACGTCAGGAAGACGTTGATCGAATACATGACGACGAGCGTCGAGATGCGGCCGCGGGAGTAGATGAGAAGAAGGATGGCCGAGCCGCCCATTAGCACGACCCCGTTCTGCATGGTCAGGCGGTCCGAGAGGGAGGCGAAGCGGTGGGGGAACCAGTAATCGACGGCCATGTTGGCCATGACCCTAGGCCCGTCGACGAATCCCGTCTGGGCGGCGACGAGGAGCAAGGCGCCCTCGGCGAAGATCGTGATCAGAGCCAGGATGTTGCCGAAGCTCCAGCTGCCAAAGACTTGGCCCGCCAGCACGGCGTTGAGGGTCTTGCCGGCGGTCGGGTGTACGCCGAGAAGCAGGTAGCAGACGAGGATGCCGCCAGCCGTCAAGGCCAGGGAAACGGAGAGATAAACCATCGTCCTCTTGCCGTTCTTGACCCGGGGTTCGCGCATGATCTGGAGGCCGTTCGAGACGGCCTCGATGCCGGTGAACGTGCCGCCGCCCATGGAGAAGGCGCGGAGGAAGAGAAGGGCCATGCCCCCAAGGCCAAGCGTCGCCAGCCCGCCCTGGAATCCGGACCGGACCGTGCCGGCCACGGCGCCGATCTGAGGGATGTGCTTGAGGATGCCGTAGCCGATGAGGAGGACATGGGTGGCAATGAAGACGATGAAGATCGGCGCGAGCATGGTCACCGATTCCCTGATGCCGCGCAGGTTGATGACCACGAGGAAGAGGATGGCCATGATCTCGAAAGGTGTCTTGAACGGCTGATATGCGGCGGGGAAGAAGCTGAAGATGGCGTCGCCGCATGAGACGATGGAGACCGTGATCGTCAGCATATAATCGACGAGAAGAGCGCTTCCTGATAGGACGCCCGCTTTCTCGCCCAACGTGTGGGTGGCGACGATATAGCCGCCGCCTCCCGACGGGAAGTATTCGATGATGCGCGAGTAAGCGTACGAGATGATGAAAACGGTCAGCGCGGTGGCCACGGCCAGGGCCAGAGCGAGGTAGGTATTCTGGCCGAGGACCTTGAAGGCCTCTTCGGGGCCGTAGGAGGCCGACGACAGGCCGTCGGCGCCGAGCCCGATCCAGGCCAGGACGGGGATGAGGGCGAGCTTATGAAAGAGCGACGGATCCTTGATGTTGCGGGGCTTGCCGATGACGGCCTCTTTGATCTTGTGGCCGACGCTGTCCTTGTCCTGGTTCATTGGCATGATGGGATATGGTTGTGCGGTTCACAGGGGGCGGATCGGGGATTTTTTTGCCGGGTGTCATTATAGGCTAGGAAGGCGGGAAAAGGAAGTCCGGTCAAAGATGCTTGAGCTCGTCGGGCTCGCCGTCCCCGTTCTTCTTAAAGCGCTTCTCCAGGAAGCCCCTGGCCAGGTCTTTCCCCCCGAGACCGAACGCCAGGGCCAGGGCCAGGACGATACCGCCCAAGGCGATCGTGAACGCGGCGATCACGGTGCTGCGTCCGATGCCGAGCTGCTCGAAGGCCATGACGAAGGCGAAAAGCATGATCAGGCCCTTGACGCCCTTGCTGAGCTGGCTCGAGAGCCTGACGCCGGCGTTCACGGAGGCGATGAGGGCGGCCCGCCCCAGGAAGTTGCCGAGGAGCCAGCCGATGATCAGGATGATGAGGGCGACGAAGACGTTGGGCAGGTAAAGGAGGAACTTCTCGAGGAGCTGGTCGATCACCGGGACCTTCATCACCTTCAGGGCAAGGATGAAGAAGATGAACGTGACCAGCCAATAGAACGTCCGGCCGATAAGCTTGGCGGGCGTGTCCCGGACGGCCATCTTCTTCAGGGCGTCGGCCAGGCCCGAGTGGGCGCAGGCCGCGTCGAGCTTGAGCAACTTGAAGATCTTGACGACGAGCGCCTTGATGAGCCAGGCGAGACCGAGACCGATGGCGAAGACGACGATCCCGGTGAGGAGATAGGGCAGGAAGGCCACGAGGTTACGGACGACCTCCCGCAGCGGCTCGACGATGACCTTGTCGATGAAGTTTTTCATGGCGCTCTCCTTGGAGGACCGGGTCTCAAACCTCTCCGTCCCACCTTTCGACGAGATAGCCCTTGCCCTTTTCGAAGGCCAGGCAGAGCTCCTCGAGCCGCCTTTCGACCTCGTCGGCCGTGCAGTCCCAGTTTTCGATGACGAAGGAGGCGACCTTGCCGAGGTAGAGCGGGGTCAGGGATTTGATGATGTGCTCCCGGCGGACGGCTTTGCGGTGGCAGGCCAGGGCGAAGCTCATGACGGTCCGCACCCATTCGCGGTCGGGATAGGCAAAGGTCTTGACGTCCCGCTGCGCGGCCAGGGCACGGAGGAAACCGAGGGTGTCCCCGGGCAGGAACGAATTGTAGAAGGCGTCGAGGTCCCGAACGCCCATCCGGAACATCTCGATCATCTTCTCCAGGTTGACGTGGATCGGCTCGAGGCCGACGGAATAGACGAAGCCGAAGGTGGCGACGGGCTCTGAGCCCTCGACGGACCGCCAGGTCGGCGCGTATTCCTCCATGAGGCCGAAGACCGACCCGACGACCTGGTGCAGCATGGCGCTGAGATCGGCCCCCGGGTCCTTGGCGTCGTGGATCTTCGCCCCGAGAAACGCCTGGCAGATCTTGAAGCCGTTGGCGATGGCCGACGTCGTCATCCAGATGTCGATACCGAAACGGGCGACGTCGCTCTCCCAGACGTCCTTTCCGAGGAAGAACGAGGCCAGCTTTCCCGAGAAACCGAAATCGCCGCCGATGGGCTGGCGGATGCGCTTGCCGTAGAGGGCCCGGGTCAACGGATAGACGATCGTGTTGGTGATCGTTCCGTCGTACTTGTGCCTCATGTAATAAGGGGCGACATAATCGTAGCCTTCCTCGAGGACGGGCTTGATCAGGAGCTCGATCCATTCCGGCGTGATGCTCCTCAGGTCGGCGTCGACGACGGCGCAAGCCTTGGCCCCGAGCTGGCGGGCGATCTCGAAGACCGTCCGGAAGGCGCTGCCTTTCCCCGGGATGCCGTGGTAGGGGGTGACGAGCTTGCGGAAGCCGCCGACCCGGTGATCGAGCAGGACGGCATCGAGATCGACGCTGGCTTCCCGGACGACGTCCGCCGTCCCGTCGGTCGACCCTCCGTCGGAGTTTACCAGGACGGAGCGGCGATCAGGAAAATATTTTGTCAGGCCCGCCTCAACAGCCCGCACGACGTGGCCGATCGTCTTGGCGTTGTTGAAGCTCGGGACGCCGACGAGGATGTCGACGGCGTCGAGGCCGGCGGACGGATCCGGGCTGTTCGCGGCTGTGTCCGGTGCGGTTTCTGTCATGGTCTCGAAAGCGTTCTCCCCGTGGCCATTATAAGGAAGCCGGCCCCCGCGGGCAACGGCAATCCGAAAGATGTCGAAATTCGGGCCGGTATTCAGGCCAGGACGGATAGGGCGGTCTGGCCGATCGAGGCCGGGTTGCGGACGATGTGGACGCCGGACTCCTCGAGAAGCTCGATCTTCCGGGCGGCCGTGCCGTGACCCCCGGACATGATGGCGCCCGCGTGACCCATGCGCCGGCCGGGGGGCGCGGTCAGCCCGGCGACATAGGCGATGACGGGTTTTTTATAGCCCGAGCGGATGAGCACGGCGGCCTCTTCCTCGGCCGAGCCGCCGATCTCGCCGATGAGGACGACGGCCTCGGTGGCCGGGTCCTTCTCGAACAGGACCAGGAGGTCCGTGAAAGACAGGCCGACGATAGGATCGCCGCCGATGCCGACGGCGGACGATTGGCCGAACCCAAGGAGCGTCAGCTGATGGACGGCTTCGTAGGTCAGCGTTCCCGAGCGGGAGATGACGCCGACGGGCCCGGGCTTGTGGATGGGGCCGGGCATGATGCCGAGCTTGGTCATGCCGGGCGAGATGATACCGGGCGTGTTCGGGCCGATGAGCCGCGACGGAGTGTCGCGAAGGAAGGCCTTGACCCTGACCATGTCGAGCGTGGGGATGCCCTCGGTGATGCAGACGATGAGCCCGATGCCGGCCGCGGCGGCTTCCATGACGGCGCCCGCGGCGGCCAGGGCCGGGACGAAGATGACCGAGGCGTCGACGCCCTCGCTGCGGACGGCCTCGGCCACGGTGTCGAAGACGGGAAGCCCCAGGTGGCGCGTGCCGCCCTTTCCCGGGGTCACCCCGGCGCGGACGTCCGTGCCGTATTCGATCATACTCCGGGCGTGGAACGTCCCTTCGCGGCCCGTCAGGCCCTGAACGACGACCCGGGTCCCGGCGCCCGCGAGGATGCTCATCGCCCGCCTCCGTGCTCGCGGGCCAGGTGGACGGCCTCGCGGGCCGCGGCTTCCATGTCGGGCGCGGTCGTGAAGAGCAGGCCCGAGTCGGCCAGGATCTTGCGGCCGAGCTCGACATTGGTGCCTTCCATGCGGGTCACGACGGGGATATGGACGCCGCGATCGAGGGCCGCCCGGACGATGCCCTGGGCGACGAGATCGCAGCGGACGATGCCGCCGAAGATGTTGACGAGCGCCGAGCGCACACCGGGGTCGGAGGTGAGGATGGTGAAGGCCTTGGACACGGCCTCCTCGGTGACGCCGCCGCCGACGTCGAGGAAGTTGGCGGGGCGTCCCCCGGCGATGGCGATAAGGTCCATCGTCGCCATCGCCAGGCCGGCGCCGTTGACCATGCAGCCGACGTCGCCGTCGAGGCGGATGAAGCTCAGGCCGGCGCGGGCGGCCTCGAGCTCCTCGGGCAGCATCTCGTCCGGGTCGAAGAGGTCGCGGATATCGGGGTGGCGGGGGAGGCCATTGTCATCGAAGTCCATCTTGGCGTCGGCGGCGACGAGCGTGCCGCCGGCCGTGAGGACGAGAGGGTTGATCTCGATGAGGGAAGCGTCGGTCGTTTCGAAGGCGCGGACGAGGCTGGTGAAGAGCTTGACCGCCTGCGCGGACGCGTCGCCCACAAGGCCAAGAGCCGCCGCGGCGCGCTCGGCTTGGGCGGGGAGAAGGCCGCCGGTCGGCGATATCGGTTCCCTGAGGACGAGGTCGGGCTCGTTGACCGCGAGCGCTTCGATGTCGACGCCGCCCCGGGGCGATACGAGGAGGACGATGCAGGCCGCCTCGCGGCTGAGCGTGAGACCGACGTAAAGCTCCCGTGCGACGTCGAGGACCTCCTCGACGAGGATCCGGCGGACAACGCGGCCCTCCGGGCCGGTCTGTGCGGTGACGAGCGGCCGCCCGAGGAGACGGGTCGCGGCCGAGGCGGCTTCGGCGGGGGTCGACGCCTTGATGATGCCGCCGGCCTTGCGCCGGCCTCCCGCGTGGATCTGGGCCTTGAGGACGACCGGACCCGTGAGCTTTTCCGCGATGGCCCGCGCCTCGACGGGCGAAGACGCGACCTCGCCTCGCGGCACGGGGATGCCGAAGCCGGCGAGGACCTGCTTGGCTTGGTACTCGTGGATCCTCATCGCCTCAACGATAACGTTTTTTCGGACGTGCGTAAAGACTATGGCGTCGTATGTACCCTTTCGTCTGTTTGGGAACGGACGCATAAGGCGGCGATGGATGTCCGGCAGGGAGCGGATTCTGAGAAGCGACCATCAGAAGTATGGCGTAGCGACTCGGAGCCATACTTCTG
>JADGNU010000072.1 GCA_017883305.1 Candidatus Aminicenantota bacterium
CGACTACGCCGAAAGCTTCCGGGTCAAAGAGCGCCCCGTCTACGAGCGCGTCCTCTCCGACTGCATCCGGGGAGACCTGACGCTCTTCCCCCGTCAGGACGAGGAGGATGCGACCTGGGCCGTCATCGACCCCGTGATCGAATACTTGGAGGCGCATCCACCGGCCCGTCTGCCCAACTATGCGGCCGGCGCTTGGGGGCCGAAGGAAGCGTTCGAGCTCATGGCCCGGGAGGGCCGCGCATGGAGGTTCTCCGGTGAATAAACCGCCCGACAGAAGGGTCAGCATCTTTCCGAACAAGCGGACGATGGACGGCGTCATGCTCGAGGAGTGGAGCGCCGTCAGCCAGGCGTCGGTCCTGCGGTCGGGCCGATTCGTGGCCGCTCTATCGGGGGGCCGAACGCCCGTTTCGTTTTACGAGCGACTGGCCGCGTCCGGCAGAGACCTGCCCTGGGAAAAGACGCACATCTTCCAGGCCGACGAACGCCTCGTCCCGGCCGGTCACCCGGCGAGCAACCTGCGGATGATCGAGGCCAAGCTCCTCCATCATGTGCCCATCCCCGCGGTCAACGTCCACGCGATGCCGGTCGAACTCGCGCCCGGAGCGTCGGCGGGGGCCTACGATCAAGAGATGCGCGATTTCTTCGGACTGAAGGAGTGGGACCTGCCCCGCTTCGACTTGATCCTGCTCGGACTCGGCGAGGACGGCCACACCGCGTCGCTCTTTCCCGGGGCGGAGGGCCTGTGGGAGGGGCGCCGGCTGGCCGTGCCTGCTCTCCGGCCGGCGCCCGACCATGACCGGGTCTCTCTGTCCCTGCTCACGATCAACGCCGCCCACGTCGTCGTCTTTCTCGTCACCGGCGAGGACAAGGCCTCGGCGCTCAAAGCGGTCCTCGAGGGACCCTCGGAAGGCCTGCCTGCGGCCATGGTCAGGCCCCGGGAGGGACGGAGCGTCTTTCTCGCCGACAAAGGCGCGGCCGGACTTCTGGCGGCGCCTCCGCGCATGAACATGATCTGAACATGAACGGACTCCTCTGGCCTCTCGCCGTCTATGCCGCAGCCGTCCTCGCCGTCGTGGCCGGGATGATCGGGATCTCCTATGTCCTGGGCCAGAGGCATCGGGAACGGGCGACCGTGGAGCCCTATGAATCCGGGGTTCCGGCGACCGCGTCCGCCCGGCTGAGGGTTTCCCCGCGCTATTATGTCGTGGCCATGCTGTTCGTCGTCTTCGACGTCGAAGCGGTTTTCATCGTCGTCTGGGCCGTTTCGCTCCGCGAGACAGGCTGGCCCGGATTCCTGGCCGCGCTCGCCTTTCTGGCCGTCCTTATGGCCGTCCTCGTCTACGAGGGACGGGCGGGGGCCTTCGATTTCGCGCTCAAAGGCAGGGACGTCCTGCGCCGGATGCGGAAGCGGGACGGCGCCGGGGGAGCGCCATGACCGGGGGCGCGAGCCGCGGCCGCCCCGCGGCGCCGACGCTCGAGGAGACCGTCCGGCAGAGCGTTCTCCTCGGACGGCTCCAGGAGCTCGCCGCGTGGGGCCGGAAGAATTCCCTCTGGCCCTTCAATTTCGGCTTGTCCTGCTGCTACGTCGAGATGGCCACGAGCCTCACCAGCCGCTACGACATCGCCCGCTTCGGCTCCGAGGTCATCCGGGGGACGCCGCGGGAGGCCGACGTCATGATCGTCGCGGGGACGGTCTTCATCAAGATGGTCCCGGTCATCAAGCGGCTCTACGCCCAGATGATGGAGCCCCGCTGGGTCATCTCGATGGGCTCGTGCGCGAATTCGGGCGGCATGTACGACATCTACAGCGTCGTCCAGGGCGTCGACCGGTTCCTGCCCGTCGACGTCTACGTGCCGGGCTGCCCGCCGCGGCCAGAGGCCTTCATGGAGGGGCTGCTCATGCTCCGCGACTCCGTCGGCCGGGAGAAAAGGCCGCTGAGCTGGGTGGCCGGCTCCCAGGATGTCACCAGGGCGCCCCGGCCTTCGCTGAGGGACGAGAAATCCGCCGAGCGGAAGAAGCGGGGATCGTTCCCCTCTCCCGATGGCATCTGACCATGGAGAAGCCATGAGCGCGCGAGAGCCGGACGCCGGGCCGGCCGGCATCGTCGATGAGCTCAAGGCCGGGTTCGGCCAGGCCTCGATCGAGGCGCAGGCCACGCGGGACGCCTTCCCGACCCTCTGGGTCCCGAAGGACCGGCTGCTCGACGTCCTGGCGCATCTCAAGTCGGGAGCGGCCCGTCCCTATCGCATGCTCTACGACCTCACGGCGATCGACGAGCGCGAACGGGAACACCGCGAGGGACAGCCCGGCTCGGACTTCACGGTCGTCTATCACCTGCTATCCTTCGACAGGAACGACGACATCCGGGTGAAGGTCGCGTTGAAGGAGGGCGACCTTGCCCTGCCGAGCGCGACCGGGCTCTGGCCTTCGGCCAACTGGTACGAACGCGAGATCTACGACATGTTCGGCCTCACCTTCGACGGCCACCCGCATCTCGAGCGGCTGCTGATGCCCGACGGCTGGACGGGCCACCCGCTCCGGAAGGACCATCCGGCGCGGGCCACGGACATGCCGCCCTTCGAGATCCCCGAGGACAAGCTCGAAGAGGACGAGAAGGCCCTCCGCTTCCATCCGGAGCGCTGGGGCCTGCCGCGCCGGAGCGGGCGCAGCGATTACATGTTCCTCAACGTCGGACCGCAGCACCCGGGCACGCACGGCATCCTGAGAGTCGTCCTCGAGCTCGACGGCGAGGATATCGTGAACGCCGTCTGCGATATCGGCTTCCACCACCGCGGGGCCGAAAAGATGGGCGAGCGTCAGAGCTGGCACACGTTCATCCCCTACACGGATCGGGTCGAATACCTGGGCGGCGTCATGAACAACCTGGCTTACGTCCTGGCGGTCGAAAAGCTGGCCGGGATCGACGTGCCGGACAGGGCCCAGGTGGCCCGGATCATGCTCTGCGAGCTCTTCCGCATCTCCAGCCACCTCGTCTGGTACGGCACCTTCGCCCAGGACCTGGGGCAGCTTTCGCCCGTCTTCTACATGTTCACCGACAGGGAAAAGATCCTGGATATCGTGGCCGCGATCTGCGGCGCGCGCATGCATCCCAACTGGTTCAGGATCGGCGGTCTGGCCCAGGACCTGCCTCAGGGCTGGGACAAGCCGGTCCGGGAGTTCCTGCGGACGTTCCCGCGCCGGCTCAAGGAGTACGATGCCCTGGTCATGAAGAACCGGATCTTCAAAGCCCGCACGGCCGGGATCGGCGCCTATACCATCGACGAGGCGGTCGAATGGGGCGTCACCGGGCCGGGGCTCAGGGCCTGCGGCCTCGAATGGGATTTCCGCAAGAAGCGGCCCTATTCCGGCTACGACCGGTTCGACTTCGACATCCCGACCGGCCGGAACGGCGACTGCTACGACCGGGCCCAGGTGCGCGTCGCCGAGATCCGCCAGAGCCTGCGGATCATCGAGCAGTGCGTCGCGAACATGCCCGGCGGGGACACCAAGTCGCGGCATCCACTGGCGACGCCCCCGCCCAAAGAGCGCACGCTGACCGACATCGAAACGCTGATCGGACATTTCCTGGGCGTCGGCTGGGGCCCGGTCATCCCGCCGGGGGAAGCCTTCCACGGGATCGAGGCGACCAAGGGCAACAACGGCTACTACCTGGTCAGCGACGGCGGGGTCCTGCCGTACCGGCTTCGCATCCGGACACCCTCGTTCGCGCACATCCAGATGGTCCCGACGATCAGCCGCGGGCACACCATCCCCGACCTGACGGCCATCCTGGGCAGCGTCGACTATGTCCTCTCGGATGTGGACAGATGAAAGACGGAGACAAGGCGTGATCACCGAAGACGACCGCCGGGAGATCGAGGCCGCCGCAGCCCGTGTCCCGGTGCGCCGGGCGGCCGCGGTCGAGGCGCTCCAGGTCATCCAGAAAAGGAACGGCTGGGTCTCGGACGAGGACCTCCGGGCCGCGGCCGGGCTCGTCGGCATGACGGTGACCGAGCTCGACGGCCTGGCGTCGTTCTATTCCATGATCTTCCGCAAGCCGGTCGGCCGGCATGTCATCCTCTTCTGCGACAGCATCTGCTGCTGGATCCAGGGATATGAAAAGATCGTCGATGGCTTGTGCTCGCGACTCGGGATCCGCCCGGGGGAGACGGACCGGGAAGGGCGGTTCACGCTCCTCCCCTCGCCCTGCCTCGGCGCCTGCGACCACGCCCCGGCGATGATGGTCGACGGCGACCTCCACGGCGACCTGACCCCCGAAGGGATCGAGGCCATTCTCGAAAGGTACAAATAGGATCGGAAGATGGAACGCCCCTTGACACAGAACATCCGCCCCGGCGAGGAGCCCCTGGACCTCAAGGGCTATGAAGCGGCCGGGGGCTATCGGGCCGCCCGCAAGGCGCTCCTGTCGATGGCGCCGCAGGACGTGACCGCACTGGTCAAGGCTTCGGGTCTCCGGGGACGGGGCGGCGCGGGCTTCCCCACGGGACAGAAATGGGAGTTCCTGCCCATGGGGCCCGACGCCCCTCGGCCCAAATATCTCTGCTGCAACGCCGATGAGATGGAGCCGGGGACGTTCAAGGACCGGCTACTCATGGAAGGCGACCCGCACCAGCTCGTCGAGGCCCTGATCCTGACCGCCTATGCGGTCCAGGCCGAGGTCTGCTATGTCTTCGTGAGATGGGCCTACGCGAAGTCGGCCCGTCTCCTCGAAAAGGCCGTCGCCGAGGCCGTCGAGGCCGGCCTCGCGGGCCGGAACATCCTCGGCACCGGGTTCAACCTCGATATCCGCGTCCATTCGAGCGCGGGCCGCTATATGTGCGGCGAGGAGACCGGCCTCCTCAACGCCCTCGAGGGGCGCCGCGCCTCGCCCCGGGCCAAGCCGCCCTTCCCGCCCGTCAGCGGGCTTTTCGGCAAGCCCACCCTCGTCGACAACGTCGAAACCCTCTGCTCGGTCCCGCACATCGTCAACAACGGGGCCGACTGGTTCCGCAGGCTGAGCCTGACCGGTGAGGGCGGGACGAAGATCTACGGCATGAGCGGCCGGGTCAAGCGTCCCGGCGCCTGGGAGCTGCCGCTGGGGACGAGGGTCCGCGAGATCCTGGAGGTCCACGCCGGAGGAATGAAGGAGGGCTACGCGTTCCGGGCGCTCCTTCCGGGCGGCGCCTCCACGGATTTCCAGGTCGAGCTCGACGTCGACCTCGATTTCACCCACGAGCCCCTGGTCGGAAGCCGGCTGGGCACCGGGACGTCCATCGTCCTCGACGACCGCACCTGCCCGGTGGGCTTTGTTCTCAACATCGAGCGCTTCATGGCCCGCGAATCGTGCGGCTGGTGCACGCCGTGCTGGAGCGGCCTGGCCTGGATCGTCAAGACCCTCGAAGCCATCGAGCAGGGCCAAGGAAGGCCGGAGGACCTGGAGATCCTCGACAGGCATGTCCGCGACCTTGCCCCGGGCCACACGTTCTGCGCCCTCGCCCCCGGGGCCGTCGAGCCGCTGGGGAGCGCCCTGAGATTGTTCCGGGAGGATTTCGAGCGGCACATCAAGGAGGGACGGTGCCCGTGGAAGTGAGCCGGGCCACGATCTTCGTCGAGGGGAAGCCTTTCGAGGCGTCGGCGACGACGAACCTGCTCGACGCCTGCCTGTCGCTCGGCTTCGACATCCCCTATTTCTGCTGGCACCCGGCCCTCGGTTCGGCCGGGGCCTGCCGCTTGTGCGCCGTCAAGAAATTCGCGAATGAAAAAGACGCCCGGGGCCGGATCGTCATGTCGTGCATGGAGCCGGTCGTCGACGGCCTGCGCATCTCGATCGACGACCCGCAGGCCCGCGAGTTCCGGGCCAGCGTCCTCGAATGGCTCATGGCCAGCCATCCGCACGACTGCCCGGTGTGCGACGAAGGCGGCGAATGCCACCTCCAGGACATGACCGTCATGACCGGTCACGTCTACCGGCAGTACCGTTTCAAGAAGCGGACCCACCGGAGCCAGGACCTGGGGCCGTTCGTCAACCACGAGATGAACCGCTGCATTCAGTGCTACCGCTGCACCCGTTTCTACAGGGACTACGCCGGGGGCGGTGATCTGGCTGAGTTCGCCTCGCGCGACAGGCTCTTTTACGGCCGTCATGAGGACGGCGTCCTCGAAAGCCCCTTCAGCGGCAACCTGGTCGAGGTCTGCCCGACCGGCGTCTTCACGGACAAGACCTTCAAGCGGCATTTCACGCGCAAATGGGACCTGGCGACCGCGCCCTCGGTCTGCGTCCACTGCAGCCTCGGCTGCAACACCATCCCGGGCGAGCGGTACGGAACCCTGCGCCGCATCCGCAATCGCTACAACAGCCGGGTCAACGGCTATTTCCTCTGCGACCGCGGCCGCTTCGGCTACGAGTTCGTCAACGACGCGAAGAGGATCCGGAAGGCCCGGCTGGCCGGCCATGGCTCGACGGACGGTGACGACGAAACGCGCGAGTTCCTGCTCCGCCGCGCGGCCGAGGCCGTGGCCGGGCCGCATCAGGCGATCGGCATCGGCTCGCCCAGGGCCTCGCTCGAAGCCAACTTCGCCCTCCGCGAGCTCGTCGGGGCCGGCCGGTTCTACGCCGGCGTCGCCGACAACGAATGGCGCTTGACGGAACTTGCGCTGAAGATCCTGCGCGGCGGCCCGGCCAGGCCGGCCTCGCTCGCGGACGTCCGGCTTTCGGACGCCGTCCTGGTCCTCGGCGAGGACGTGACCAACACGGCGCCTCTTCTCGACCTGGCCCTGCGGCAAGCCGCCCGGCGCGGCCCCGTCGAGGCCGTGGTCAAGGCCGGGACCCCCGATTGGCACGCCTTGGCCGTCACGGACCTTGTCCAGGACGCCAGGGGTCCCGTTTTCGTGGCCGCCACGCACCGGACCGCGCTCGCGGCCGTGGCCGAAGAATTCCTCCTGACCCCTGACGAGACGGCGCGTCTCGGGTTCGCGGTCGCCCGCCGGATCGCGGGGGAAGCTTCCCCCGGGGACCTGCCGCCCGAGCTCGAATCGGCGGCCGCGCGGATCGCCCGGGCCCTCCAGGCGGCCGACCGGCCCCTCGTCGTCGCCGGGGTTTGCGGCGGAGATCCCGCCGTCCTCAGGGCCGCGGCGGCCGCCGCCCGGGCCTTGTCGAACGGCAAGCGGAAAGCGGGGCTCTTTCTCGTATTTCCGGAGTCGAACTCCGTCGGCCTGGCGCTCCTGGGCGCCGGCAGCCTCAAAGACGGGATCGACCGGGTCATGAGCGGAGAGGCCGGGACGGCCATCATCCTGGAGAACGATCTCTATCGCAGGCTGCCGGCCGGGGCCGCCGACAGGTTCTTCGACAAGTGCCGGAGCGCCATCCTCCTCGACCATGTCCATCATGCGACCGCCGAGCGGGCCGGCCTCGTCGTCCCGGCCGCGACCTTCGCCGAATCCGAGGGCACGCTCGTCAACGCCGAGGGCCGGGCCCAGCGGTTCTTCAAGGTCTGTCCGCCGCCGCGCGGCGTGCGGGAAAGCTGGCGCTGGCTCTGCGATTTCGCCCGGGCCGCAGGACGCCGGGAAGCCGCGGGCCTTCGCAATCTGGACGACCTCATCCTGGCCATCGCGGCCGAATTTCCGGAGTTGGCCGGGATCCGCGAGGCCGCACCTCCGGCGGGCTTCCGGATCCATGGCTCGAAGGTCCCGAGGGAGTCGCAGCGGTCGAGCGGCCGGACCTCGATCCACGCCGAGGCGGACGTCAGGGAGGGCGCGCCGCCACTCGACCTCGATTCTCCCCTGGCTTTTTCCATGGAAGGCGCGCCCGGGATCCCGCCGTCCCCTCTCATCCCCCGGTTCTGGAGGCCGGGCTGGAATTCGGTCCAGTCGGTCAATAAATACCAGGCCGGGATCGGAGGCCCTCTGCGGGACGGCGACCCGGGGCGGAGACTCATCGAGCCGCCGGCATCGACGTCTCCCGGATTCTCCGTGGACGGGCCTCGGGCGGAGACGGTGGGCGCGGGCGAAGGTCTGCTATTCGTCCCGGTCTATCAGATCTTCGGATCGGAGGAGCTGAGCGTCCGCGCCCCGGCCGTCGCCTCGCTCATCCCAAAGCCGGTCCTTCTCCTTCATCCCGACGACGCGGTCATGCTCGGCATCGGATCCGGGGACCGGGTCGAGCTCGAGGTCCAAGGCGAAACCCTGTCGCTTCCCGCGAAGATCACGGCCGAGATGTGCCGCGGCGCAGCCGGAGTCCCCGTGGCGCCGTCCGGCGCCCTCGGCCTCGATCTCCCGGCCCGCGGCAAGATCCGGACGGTGAGGAAGCCATGAGCCTCACCTTGAAGATGATCCTGATCGTCGCCGGCGTCCTGGCCGCGGCGCTCGGATCGGCCGCGGGTCTCGTCTGGCTCGAGCGGCGGCTGCTCGGGTTCTGGCAGGAACGGTACGGACCGAACCGGGTCGGCCCCTTCGGCATCTTCCAGGTCCTGGCCGACATGATCAAGCTCTTCCTGAAGGAGGACTGGGTCCCGCCCTTCGCCGACAAGCCGGTCTTCGTCCTGGCGCCGGCGATCATCATCGCCGCGGTCCTGATGTCGTTCGCCGTCATTCCCTTCGCCCCCGGCCTCTTCGTGGCCGATCTGAACATCGGGCTGCTCTTCTTCCTGTCCATGTCGTCGCTCGCGGTCTACAGCGTCATCCTCGGCGCCTGGGCCTCGAACAACAAGTACGCGCTCCTCGGGGGCCTGCGGGCGGCCGCCCAGATGATGAGCTACGAGGTCTTCATGGGCCTCTCGCTCATGGGTGTCGTGATGCTCGCGGGCTCGTTCAGCCTGCGCGACATCGTCCTGGCCCAGGAGAGGACCTGGTTCGTCCTGCCGCAGTTCGCCGGGTTCGCCGTCTTCCTCGTCGCCGGGGCGGCCGAGATGCGCCGCCTGCCGTTCGACCTGCCCGAGGCCGAGAATGAGCTCGTGGCCGGATACCACTCCGAATATTCGGGCATGAAGTTCGGCATGTTCTACATCGGCGAGTATCTCGGCCTGACCCTCATCTCGGCCCTGATCGTGACCCTGTTCTTCGGCGGCTGGCTGGGCCCGGCTTTCCTGCCTCCGCCGGTCTGGTTCTTCCTGAAGACCGGCGTCCTCATCGCCTTCTTCATCCTCGTGCGCGGGTCGCTGCCGCGGCCCCGCTACGACCAGCTCATGGCCTTCGGCTGGAAAGTCCTGCTGCCGATCGCCGTCCTGAACCTGCTCGTGACGGCGGCGGTCGTGCTTCTCGCCGGGAACAAGGCCGGTCCGTGAGGTTATGACATGTTCAGCATCCTGCGCAGCATCGGCCTGACCTTCAGCCATCTCTTCCGGAAGAAGGTCACGGTCCGCTATCCCGAGGAAAGGCTCGCGCTCCCGGCGCGCTGGCGGGGCCGCATCATCCTCAGCCGCGACCCCGACGGCGGCGAGCGCTGCGTCGCCTGTTATCTCTGCGCCGTGGCCTGCCCCGTGGGCTGCATCGCCCTTCAGGCGGCCGAAGACGATCACGGCCGGCGCTTCCCCGCCTTCTTCCGGATCAACTTCTCCCGTTGCATCTTCTGCGGCCTTTGCGAGGACGCCTGCCCGACCTGCGCCATCCAGCTCGTCCCGGACTATGAGATGTCCGAGTACGACCGGCAGAACATGGTCTACGAAAAGGAGCACCTCCTGGTCGACGGCCAGGGCAAGTACCCGGGCTACGATTTCTACAAGACCGCCGGCGTATCCATCCCCGGCAAGAAAAAGGAGGGGGATGGGGATGAGGAGCCGCCGGTGGACCTGAGGAGCCTGCTGCCATGATGTTCTATGCCGCGGCGGCCGTCGCCGTCATCTCGACGGTCCTGGTCATCACCCGCTCGAACGCGGTCCACGCCCTGCTCTACCTCGTCGTTTCGTTCCTCGCGGCCGCGGTCATGTTCTTCGCGCTGGGTGCGCCGCTCGCCGCCGCCCTCGAGGTGATCATCTATGCCGGGGCCGTGGTGGTCCTTTTCGTCTTCGTCGTCATGATGTCCAACCTCCAGGCGGAGCGATCCCGGCAGAGCCCGTGGACAAGCCTCCGGGCCTGGGCCGGCCCGGCCGCCCTGTCGCTCGTCCTTCTCGGCGAGTTCCTCGTCGTCATCGCCTCTAGAGGAACGCGCGGCCTCGGACCCGGCGCCGTCCCGCCCAAGGCCGTCGGGATCTCGCTTTTCAGCACCTACGTCCTGGGCGTCGAGCTGGCCGCCATGCTCCTGCTGGCCGCCGTCGTCGGGGCCTTTCACCTGGGGAGCCGGCGGGAGACGCCCCATCACCGCTTTTTCGAGGAGACGCCGAAATGAGCGCCGTTTCCTTCGAGGCCGTGCTGGCCGTCGCCGGGATCCTCTTCGCCCTCGGCCTGGCCGGGCTCCTGGCCCGCCGCAATCTCCTGTTCGTCCTGATGTCACTCGAGATCATGGTCAACGCGGCCGGACTCGCCTTCATCGCGGCCGGGGCGCGGTGGGGCCAGCCCGACGGGCAGGTCGTATTCCTCTTCATCCTGGCCGTGGCCGCGGCCGAGGTCTCCGTGGGCCTGGCCCTCGTCCTTCAGGTCCGCCGCCATTTCAAATCGCTCGATTCCGACGCCGCCGGGACGATGAAGAGCTGACATGGCGACCCTCCTCTGGCTCATCCCCGTCCTGCCGCTCCTGGGCTTTCTCGTCCTGGGGCTGTTCGGCCGGAGGATGTCGAGAAGGCTCGTGGCCGTCATCGGGGTCGGTCTCGTCGGGATCTCGGCCGCGCTGACGATCATCCTGGCCATCCGCTTCGCCGCCTCTCCCCCGCCGGGAGACGCCTTGACGACCTCGTACTGGACCTGGTTCGAAGTCGGAGGGTTGAGGCCGGGCATCGCCTTCCGCCTGGACGCGCTGTCCCTCGTCTTCTCGCTCGTCGTGACCTTGGTCGGATTTCTCATCCATCTCTACTCAACCGGCTATATGTCGGATGACGAAGGCTTCAGCCGGTTCTTTGCTTCCATGAATCTCTTCGTCGGGTCCATGCTGGTTCTCGTTCTCGCCTCGAACCTGCTTGTCTTGTATCTCGGATGGGAGGGCGTCGGGCTCTGCAGCTATCTCCTGATCGGGTTCTGGTACAAGGACCCGAAGAA
>JADGNU010000276.1 GCA_017883305.1 Candidatus Aminicenantota bacterium
GCTTGTAGGCCAGCCAGAGCTTCTCGTCGATGAAATCGCCGAAAGGCCCCATGCAGTGGCCCAGGCCGACATTCGCCCTCAGATCGTCGGACAGGCGGAAGTTGCTCACTCCGATGACGTTGGCATTGGCCAGGTTGAGAAATGTCCGCCATTCCACCCGGCGCAGGTAGTGCAGCTCCCGGTCCGTCAGGTCGGCGTAGCGCGTGTATCGCGTGTAGGCCATGGTGGGCCGGAACAGGTGTCGGATGACGCCATACAGGTCGTTGCCGACAATGTCCCGCCGCAGCTCGTCCGCTTCCTCGGGGCCGTCCGTGTCGTGCTTGAAAAATCCCTCAGTAAAATACTTGACGATCGCCACCTTGCGGAGCAGGTATTCCACGACGAGGTTCCGGTAGCTCTCATCCCCCAGCGACATCAGGGTCTCTTCCCGCGTGGCCATCATGTAGTCCGATTCGAACCCGGCCGTGTGGAGCCGGATGAACGTGGGGAACTCTGTGTCGCGCAGGTTTTGCAGGATCGCGTCGCTAACGCCGTCGACGTACCCGCTGCGCTCCGAAAGGGGGAAAGGATGCGAAACCGAGCCGATATCCTCCCCGACCAGGATGGACCGATGCCCTTCTTCGTGAGTCATCGTCTTGAAAAAGAGCAGGCCGACGGCGCCCTGGAGGACATAGCTGAGAACGGGCTTGAGATCCCTATTGAGAACGTCGGAGAAAAGGCGGAAGCCGCTGAGGGCATTCACGTCGAACTGGCGCATGGTGAAAAGGCGGGCCGGGGAATCTCTGAGGATGAAGGAGTATGTTCTTTCACTCGGTCCGGCGCTCGAAGCGTCCTGGGCGGCCAGAGAGGCGACCGAAACGATCGCCAGGAGCAGAAGAACCGGGGCCTTCTTCACAGGGACTATCTCAGGAGGATCAGCGAATATGTGTCGGCGACAAGAACGGTCTTTCCCAGAATGCATAGATTCTGGGCCTCCCCCGGCGTGTCGTAGGATGAAATGAGCCGCGGCGCATTCGGGTCGGAGACGTCGATCTTCTTGACGCCCGCCAGGCCGTCGGCGACATAGGCGAAGCGTCCGTCAAGGACGACGGCGCTCGAAAAATCGCCGGACGCGGCGGCGCCCAGGATCTTCGGCGCCTCGGGCCGGCGGATGTCGACGATGATCATGCCGTCCGCCCCCGACGCCACGCAGGCCAGATCGTCCCGGACCGCGACCCCGCTCGGCTCCCCGGCGAGCTTGACCAGCCCGATCTCGACCGGCGCCTTCGGATCCCGGATGTCAAGGATGTGGAGGCCGCTGTCGCTGTTGGCCAGATAGGCGCGATCCCCGGATACGGCCAGCCCATAAGTGAATCCGGGCAGCTTGAACGAGCCGACGACCGTCGGGGCGGACGGGTCCGTGATATCGAGGGTATAGAAGCCGAAGTTGTCGGCTGTGAGATAGGCCGAGCTTCCCCGAATGACCAGCGTCCTCGGGATGCCCTCGGTGAATGTCAGGGGTTTGCCCTGTTTGGGCTTGGCCGGGTCGGTGGCATCGTAGACCCTGATCGACCAGCGGTCGGTGACGTAGACGAAGTTGCCGTTGATGGCGATGTTCTGGACGCCCCGGAAGATCCCCGTCCCGCCGACAAGGATGGGTTGGGCCGGGTCGGCCGCGTCCACGGCGAGAACCCCGGAGAGCTCGCCGACCGCGAAGGCATATCGGTCCCGGCCGCAGACGGCGACGATGGAGCTAGGCGCGGGGAGCTGCCCGATGACCTTCGGCTTCCGGGGATCGGCGATGTCCACGAAGAAGATGCCTGAGAAGTAGTCGACGACGACGGCCCGGTTGTCCTGCAGCAGGACGCGCCAACCCTCGTTGTACATCGTGTACTTATTGGTCGAGAGGACGGCCGGCGCGGCCGGGTCGGAGATGTCGAGGATCTGATAGCCGCCGTCATAGAGGCTCCCGACGCAGAGGAGCTTCCCGTTTGCGGAGACACTGTGGGCATATCCTTCGGCGACCAGCGAGGCGGCCAGCTTGGGCCCGGCCGGCGCGGCGACATTCACGACCTTGATCCCGCCGGAGCCGTCGGCGATATAGGCATAGTCCCCGGAAAGCGCGACGCTCTCGGCCGTGCCGTCCGTATCGAGGGCTCCAGCCAAGGCGAGCCGGGCGGGATCGGCAATATCGACGATCTGCAGGCCGGCGCTGCCGTCGGCCAGAAAGAGGGATCGTCCCCGGAGAGCGATCCAGGACGCCTCGCCCGGGGAATCCCAGGAGCCGGCGACCTTCGGTGCCGCGGGATCCGTGATGTCAACGGCCAGCAATCCCGAGGAACCGTCGGCCACGAAGGCCGTGGATCCGGAAGCCGCGACGTCCCGGGCCTCGCCGGGAGTATCCAAGATGCTCCTTAAAACCGGAGCTTTCGGGTCGGTGACGTCGATCACGGCCAGGCCCTTGTCGGCTGCGGCGATCAAAGCGTTGTTTCCCGATAGAGCGACGGCGAACCCTCCGCCGAGATGGATTTGGGAAAGCGTTTTCGGGTCCCGGGGATCGGACAGGTCAAGGATCTGGAAGCCGTCAAGGAAAGCGCAGTAAGCCAGCGTCCCCCGGATCTCGACGTCGTGGGCCTTCGTCCACAGGGACGAGCCGAGAAAAGTCAGCTGGCCGCTGTCCTGGCCGCTGCGGGTCTGACCGCCGAATGAGAACAGGGCCATGGCCGATACGGCCAGCAGAACGAGTTTCGATCGGGGCATGTTCGTCCTCCGCCCGGCGCTCAGATCATGACGTCGTCGAGCCAGCCCAGCTTGACCAACTCGATCTTCTCGGGGTCGGCCGTGCCGATCCCGTACTTCGTGTCAGCCAGCTGGATATGCTTGGGGACCGGGGGAATTTCCTGGGCCGGGCCCAGTTCCTTGCGCCGTTTGGCCATGATCAGCCGGAGGCCGACCGAATCCACGGCCACCGGATCCTGCCCGACGATGAGACCCTTATAATTCCAGACGTACCGGCGGCTGAAATTGTGCGGGCCTCGGCCGTGGAATTGCGGGGTCAGGGCGCAGAGAACATTCAGCCGGGTCTTCCCCTTGACCTGGGGCAGGAGGAAGAGCGACCCGAGCGCGGCGCAGCTGTCGGGGTGGTAGGCCGGCTGGGATTCGCCGAACATGATGTAATTCTTCAGGCAACCGGACATGCCGGCCAGGTAGTGTGTCCGGACCGGCCGGGCGTTGATCAAGGCCGTGGCCTTCACGAAGAGCGGGTTCGTCCGCACGGTATGGTCATCCAGCCCGATGTTCTTGTCCTCGACGCCGGCGTCCAGGACGCGGCGCTTGATGGCCTTCTCGACCGGGGCGGGCGTCGGGAGAAAGGACCAGACGTTGGTCTTGATCCCGACGATATCTTCGGGCTTGACCAGCCGTTTGAACGCTTCGACCGGGTCGCTCACGTCCAGGAGTTTGGAGACCGCTTCGTCCAACATCTGCTGGATGACCGGCTCATTGAAGGCGGAATCGGCGTCGAGCGCGTCCGGGTGACGGATCAGGACGACGCGGGTCTTCTTGGCCGGCGCGGATGCGGTTTGACCGAACACGGCGGACGCGCCCAAGACGGCTGCGGCGGTGCCCCGGATGAAATCGCGGCGGGAGATGGAGG
>JADGNU010000277.1 GCA_017883305.1 Candidatus Aminicenantota bacterium
CTTCAATGCCGGTAAAGGACCTTGCCGCCGATGATCGTATAGAGAACTTCGGTCCCGGGGATGTCGTCCTCGGGGCAGGTCAGGATGTCGCGCGAAAGGACGGTGATGTCGGCCAGCTTCCCCGGCGTGAGCGAGCCCTTGAGACCCTCCTCGAAGGCGGCGAAGGCGCCGTTCGCGGTGTAGGCGCGGAGGGCCTCCTCGCGGGTCATCTTCTGGTCGGGGAAGAAGGTCGTGCCGTCCTTGAGCTTGCGGGTCACCGCGGCATAGAAGTTGGCCATCGGATCGATGAGTTCGACCGGCACGTCGGTGCCGATGGGGATGATGGAGCCGGCGTCCATGAGCTTGCGCCAGACGTAGGCGCCTTCCGCGGCCCGCTTCTCGCCGAGGCGCTTGAGGACCCACGGGGCGTCCGACGTGCAATGGATGGCCTGCATGGCCGGGATGACGCCGAGTTGGGCGAAGCGCGGGATGTCGGCCAGGCTGAGGTGCTGGGCGTGCTCGATCCGCCAGCGGAGGTCGGTCTTGTCGGGGTGGGCCTTGAACGCCTCTTCGTAGATGTCGAGCGTCTCGCGGTTGCCGCGGTCGCCGATGGCGTGGGTGGCGAGCTGGAAGCCGTTCTCGATGGCGAACTTCGCCGTCGCTTTCATCTCCTCGATCGATTCCGTATTGAGGCCCGTCAGGTTCTTGTCGTCCGGAGAAAGGTCGGCGTAGGGCTCGAGCAGCCAGGCGCCGTGGGAGCCGAGGGCGCCGTCCATGAGGCGCTTGATCGTCCGGACCGTCAGATGGTTGTCGACCGCGCCGATCATCCGGGCGGCGGCGCCCCGGGACGCCAGGGTCCGGCTGTCGGGGCTAAGCATCACGTAGAGACGGACTGGGAGGGCGCCCTCCTCGGCCATCTTTTTATAGAGATCGACCGTGCCGAAGGAGGTCCCGGCATCATGGAACGTCGTGATGCCATGGGTCAGGCACTCCTTCGAGGCAAGCTCGACGAGCTTTCGCGATTGGGCGGCGGCTTCGTCGGGCGTTGCATGCCCGGCCTCGTAGCGGACCAGGCTCTGGGCCGTCTCGAGGAAGGCCCCGATGGCGTTCCCCTTGGCGTCGCGGATGATCTTGCCGCCGTCGGGGTCGCCCGTCGTCGCCGTGATCTTGGACAATTCCATCGCCTTGGCGTTGGCGAGCGACGAGTGGCCGCTGGCGTGCTCGAGGAGGACCGGGTTCTGGGGAGTGACTTTGCTCAAGGCGTCGTGGAAAGGCAGTCCCTCCACGTTGGGCTCGGGCGCGTGGTCCCACTTGTCCTGGTGCCAGCCGCGGCCCGTGATCCATTCGCCCGGCTTGGCCGACTTGGCCGCCTCGGCGACCAGGGCCACGATGTCGTCCCAGGAGCGGGCCTTCGTCAGGTCGAGGATCGTCTTGGACTCGCCGAGGCCCATGAAATGGCCGTGGCTTTCGATGAGCCCGGGGATGGCCAGGGCGCCTCCCAAATCGACGATCTCAGTCCCGTCGCCGACGTGGCGGTTGAACCCTTTGGGGTCCGTGCCGAGGGCGTCGATGCGGCCGCCGCGGACGGCGATCCATGCGGCCGTCGGAAATTTCGCGTCAACGGTCACGATCTTGCCGTTCACGAGGATGAGGTCCGCCGGCTCGGGGGCCAGCTTCATGCGACGGTTGACGATGAACAGGACCGCGAAGAGCGCGACGAGAACGACGACGAATCCCAGACGGCGGTTTCTTGTGGCCATGGCGGAGATCCTCTCGACGGGCGATTTCCGATCGAGCCAATTATAGCCCCCGTCCTCCGCCTGTCAATGCCGCCGCATATCGGGAGATGAACCATAAAAAAGGGGCGGCCCGGGGGGCTTGCCCCGGGTCACCCCTGAATGCTCGCGAGTCGCTCCGGCGTTACTTCTTCTTGCGGATGTAGATGTCGCCGCTGAAGGTGTTGAACGAGAACTCCTGGCCGCCGCCGTTGACCAGGCCGTAGAGGGACTTGTCGAAGGAGATGCGATACTTGCCCTGCTCGGTCTTCTCGGCCGCTTCCGAACGGGCCGGCTGGCGGGTCATGTTGATGTCGAAGTCGCTGTAGATCTCGCCCTGCTCGGATTTCATCTTGAGGTTGGCCTTGACGTCGGCCGGCAGCGTGACATCGATGTCGCCGTTCATGGTGCTGAAGGACAGCGGCTTGTCGGCCGCGACGCGGGCGAGCACGACGGTGATGTCGCCGTTGACGGTATGGACGAGCGTGTTGCCCGAGACGCTCGTCAGGGTCACCGGGCCGTTGATGTTGTTGATGTCGATCTCGCCGCTGACGCCCTCGATGACGACGGCGCCGTCCATGGAGGAGCGGACCTCGAGCGAGGACGCGACCGGCACCTGGATGACGAGATCGGTCGCCGCCTTCCAGGACTCGGTGTTGACGGTCACGACATTGTCCTCTTCCTCGACCTCGAGGCCAGAGGACGACCCGGAGAGCTGCTTCATGCCGGCGATCTTCTTCGCTTTCTCCTCCTGGGCCTTCTTGTCGTCCGGGAAGAATTGGCCGAAGCCGCCGGCGTTTCTATCGTACTCACGCGTGATCCTCCTGGCCAAGGCTTCCTGGTCGGCCATGGTCGCCGCGAGCTGCGCCTCGACCTCCTTCTGGACCTTCTCATCGACGCGGCCGGCCCTCGCCTTGGGTGCGGGGGCAGGGGCCGGGGTGGGCTGTCCGGGCAGGGTCGCGAGGGCCGGAGGCGGCGCGTTGAAAGCGCCCGGCGTGGAGAAGCCGCCCCATTCGGACAGGGCTTTTTCCCGGACCCGCGCCTCGACGATGACGTCCTTGCCCTGATAACCCTTGACCGTGATGCTGCCGCGCATGACGGAGACCTCGATCTTGGCCGGCTTCGTCGGGTTCGACAACGGGACGACGGCCCGGTCGGGGGTCTCTTCCTTGGTCTGGGCGACGGCCCAGCCGCACGTCCCGGCCACGAGCAGGGCCAGGATGGCGATGTTGACGATTCTCTTTTTCATGTGTTTCCTCCTCGTCCGTTCAGGACGTTGATTTCGATCTTTTGGCGATCAGGATGTCGCCGTTGAGCGTCTCGAGCTTGATCTCCGGGCCGCCCTTGCCGGCGCGGACGCCATAGAAACCGTCGCTTCTGTAGACGAACTTGCCGCCCTTCTCCGGACGCTCTTCGCGGATCGCCGCCGCTTTCGGCAGAGAAGTGACGTTGAAATCGGAATAGACTTCGCCGTGCATCGTCTTGACCCGGAAGTCGGCCGACGGCAGGTCGGGGAAGTCGACTTCGACATCCCCGTTGATCGTCTTGAACAGGCACGGACCGTCCGGGGGGCGCCGGAAGAGGACGGTCACGCCGCCGTTCACGGTCTGGGCGTCGCCCGATCCGGCCGCGTCGACGAGGCGGACCTGGCCGTTCACGTTGCGGACGTCGAACGCCCCTTCGACGCCGCGGACCTCCACGTCGCCGTCGAGGACCGTGGCCAGGACGAGGTTCGTCCGGACGGGGACCTTGAGGGTGAAGCCGTAATAGACCCTGTATCCGGGATCACGGTGCATGTGGATGCCGCCGGTTCGGCCTTCGGCCTCGGTCTCGCGGAAGGGCCCGTCGACGTAGGCCTCGACGGTGTTCCCCTTTTCGG
>JADGNU010000278.1 GCA_017883305.1 Candidatus Aminicenantota bacterium
GGCGCCCGAGGGAACGGCCGCCCGGCCGAAGGAGCCGTCGGACAGCGTGACTTCGACCTCGACGGTCGGGTTGCCGCGGGAATCGAGGATCTCGCGGGCGTGGACTTTCTTGATCAGAGCGGGCATGAGGTTCCTCCTGGATTCGACGGGCCATTCTATCAGAGGAGCCCCGCGATTGACAACCTCCGCCGCCGATGTTAAAAGAGGAGGACAAAGGCGGAAGCTATGGAGATGCTCCAAGTCCTGCTCAAGCTCGTCCTGGCCATTGCCCTCGGCGGCCTCATCGGCCTGGAGCGCGAGGCCAGCCAGAAACCGGCCGGCTTTCGGACGAATATCCTGGTCTGCGTCGCCTCGGCGATGATGATGACGCTGGCGACGCTTCTCGTCGAAGGCAAAGGCGGGAACCCGGATACGCTCGTCCGCATGGCGGCCGGGGTCATCACCGGCGTGGGCTTCCTCGGCGCGGGCACCATCTTCCAGGCGCGGGGCACGGTCGCCGGCCTGACCACCGCCTCGACCTTGTGGGTCGTGGCCGGTCTCGGGCTGGTCATCGGCGCGGGCTATTACGTGCCGGCGATCATCTTCTGCGCCCTGACCATCGTGACCTTGCTTCTGTTCGGCCGGATCGAGGAATCCTATCTTCGCAAGTCCCAGTTCCACTACCATCTCAAGGCCAAGGCCCGACCCTACATCCTGTCGAGCCTGCGCAAGCTCGCCCTCCACCACGGCGTCCGGCTGGAGCGGCTGACCATGAAGCAGGAGGGATCGTCCTACCTCCTGGCCTTCTCGTTCTCATCCTCCGAGGAGAAGGAGCAGGAGTTCAACCAGGGCCTCCTCGAGCTGGCCGACATCGAAGAGCTCAAGATTGACTGAGCGGCGCCTCCTCCTGGCGACCGGGAACGCGGGCAAGGTCCGAGAGATCCGCAGGGCCCTGAAGGGCCTCGAGATCGTCGGGCTTCCCGACGTCCTGCCCGGCCTCAATCACGCCGAAAGGGGCCGGACGTTCGAGGAGAACGCCCGGGCGAAAAGCCTTTTCTATAGCCGGAGATGGCCCGGACTAACCTTGGCCGAGGATTCCGGACTCGAGGTCGGAGCGCTCGCGGGCGCTCCCGGTGTCCGCTCGGCCCGCTTCTCGGCCCCCCGTCCCTCCGACGAAAAGAACATCCGCAAGGTCCTGCGGCTTCTCGGCTCCGTTCCGCCGGCGGCGAGAAAAGCCCGCTTCGTCTGCGTCATGGTCCTGGCCGAGAAAGGCCGCGTCGTGGCGGAGTTCCGAGGCGAGGTCCGGGGCCGGATCGGCCGCGAGCCGCGCGGCCGCTCGGGCTTCGGCTACGACCCGATCTTCTATTATGCGCCCTTGCGGAAGACTTTCGCCGAGCTGCCGCCCGCCGCCAAGAACGCGGTCAGCCACCGCGGCCGGGCCGTGGCCAAGCTCCGCCGCTTCCTCGAAGCGAAAAAGAGGGCCCCGTCCGGAGGCCCTGCCGTCGGAAGATCCGGGACATGACCCTTTTCTCTTGAAAAGGGATCGTGTCCCATGGATCTTCCGGGAAGGGCGTCCGGACAGGGCCTCTGCGCTCATTTCGGCGCGGTCTCTGCGCCCACGGTGATCAGGTCTTTGATCTGATCGAAGACCTTCTCGCCGATTCCCTGGATCTTCATGATCTCCTCGATCCTCTTGAAGTTCCCGTTCTTAGTCCGGAAATCGACGATCCTCTGGGCGACCTTGGGGCCGATCCGCGGCAGGGATTCGAGCTCCGAGGCCGGGGCCGTGTTGATGTTGACCCTCGCCTTCGACGCCGTCGACTGGGCCTGGACCGGCGCGAGCGAAAGCGCGATGACGAGCGCGGCCAGCCCCAACGCCAGAACCTTGTGTCTTTGAGCGGTCATTGGTGCGACCTCCTTTCGCCCTCTTTAAGTGCAACGGCCGTGCCAGCCGCTCGCTCCATTTATTCCTATTGTTTGGAATCGTTTACCGAAATGCCTCCGACCTTCTCGTCAAGCTCTGTGGACAAAACGCGGAGAAATGGGAAACACAGATTGCCGGGGTGAAGGCCGACGAAGAAGGGGCTGAGCCGTGTCATCGGAGTGAGCATAGAGCGGTGATTCAGCCTTCACGGGAGGGAGATGCGGACCGGCAGGGAGAGGAGTCTTCGGAGCGACCATCAGAAGTCTGGCGGAAGAACTCGGAGCGGGACTTCTGGGAAATATCTTAATCGAGTGCTTGGATGAATGATGGGCAGTCCTCATACGGATGATCGGACCAGGCGGGGCCAAGTCCGGGGCCTATGACCGCGGGTGGCTTTTCTTGTAAACGGTGAGCAGCTGCTTCAGGTCGACGTGGGTGTACTTCTGGGTCGTGGCCAGGCTGGCGTGTCCGAGAAGCTCCTGGATGACGCGCAGGTCGGCGCCGCGGCCGAGGAGGTGCGAAGCGAAGGAATGGCGGAGCGAATGGGGGCTGATCTTGCGGGCCACGGCGGTGCGGCGGATATACTTGCGGACCATCCGCTGGACGGACCTCGTCGTCAGCCGGCCGCCGCGGTAATTGAGAAAGAAGGCCTCGCCGCCGTCCCCGCCTCCCGTGAGCGCTTCCCTCGCCAGGCGATAATCCTCCAGGGCCTCGCGGGCCTTGCCGCCGAACGGGACGATGCGCTCTTTCTTGCCCTTGCCGCGGACGCGGACGAGACGCTCGCCGAAATGGATGTCGGCCGTTTCGATGCCGACGAGCTCGCTGACCCGGATGCCCGAGGCGTAAAGAAGCTCCAGGACGGCCTTGTCGCGGAGGTCGAGCGGTTCCGAGGAACGGGGCAGATCGAGGAGCTGCGTCGTCTCGTCCTCCGAAAGGAAGGAGGGGACGTGCTTCTCCTGCCGCGGCCTGGACAGGATCTTGGCCGGGTTCCCGGCGATCCATTTTTTGCGCAGGCAGAAATCGTAGAAGGAGCGGATGGCGGCGAGCTTGCGCCCGATCGTCGTCTTCTTGCGCTTCTTTTCATGGAGCTCGGCCAGGAAGCCGCGAAGGACGACATTGCCGGCCTTGTCCCAGCGGACCTCGCGCTCCTTCAGGTAGGCCGCGACCTGCCGAAGGTCGCGCTCATAAGCGGCCAGAGTGTGGGGGGAGGCATTCTTCTCGTGCTTGAGAAAGGCCAGGAACTCAGAGATTTCCTTGTTCATCGGTGCCGTCGGGCTCCGCCGCCTCCGGTCCGCCTTCCGCCGACGGCTCGGGCGACCCGGACGGCTCCGGCGCGCCGGTCCTTTCGGCCTCGGCGCCCTTCTCCCAGATCTTCTCCCGTGGCGCGGCTTCCTTGAAGGCGCACTTCTCGGTCTTGCAGTAGATGTACGGCTCGCCGCGAAGGGCGTTCTTCTTGTACAGGACCTTGGCCCCGCATTGCGGGCAGGTCCGGTCGAGGATCTCGTCCCAGGACGCGAAGGTGCACTTCGGATAGCGGCTGCAGCCGAAGAAGAACTTGCCCCGGCGCGTCTTGCGCTTCAGGACCTTGCCGCCGCAGCCGAGCGGGCAGTCGAGGCCCGTCTCGACGGGCTTGTCCTTCTTGATGTACTTGCACTTGGGGTAATCCGAGCAGGCGATGAAGGGGCCGAAGCGGCCGAACTTCTGCTCCAGCGGAGAGCCGCACT
>JADGNU010000073.1 GCA_017883305.1 Candidatus Aminicenantota bacterium
CGAAAGGGATCCTAGTCTTCCCGTATAAGAATATCAGAACGGCCTTCGAGAACTCCTGCAAGAAAGCAGAGATCAAGGAGTTCACCTTTCATGATCTGCGCCGGACGTTTGGCAATAAGCTTCTTGAGAGGGGCGTCAACATTGTAACGATTTCTAGATACTACGGGCATTCTAGGCTCCTTGTGACTCATACCTACATCCGCGAGATGAGTTGAACCGTGAAGCGGTTGAACGCCTCAACACGATGGGAACGCCAGACCCGGCAACCGGTCAAAATCTGTTGCGCCCGTGTGACATGGCAGAAGGCCCAGCTGCCCTCCATCCTCTAACCTCAACAAGTACAGTGAATTAGAAATGCCACAGGGAATCGGCTCACTCGACTCAAAATCCCGTTCGGGGCAACTCGAGTGTGGGTTCGATTCCCTCCACCGGCACTGTTTTCAGTTGATCCCCGAAGGTCGCTGGAATATGAACAAACGCGAGCGGCTGGGCGCGGCGAAGGTGCAAATCGGTGCTTGAGGCGCGATCCGTGGCTGTCGATGTGCGTCAAGAGGGGCGCATCGTCACCATTTTTGATGGCGTCTCGCTTCGGCTCGAGGCCGGAGAGATCGTCGACCTCGTCGGCCCCAGCGGATCCGGCAAGACGACGCTTCTGCGCGTGCTCGCGCGCCTTCATTCGAGGAAGGCTGGGACGCTGCTTCTCCGTGGCGTCTCCGACAACGATATCGATCCCATTTCCTGGCGTCTCACCGTCCTGCTGGTGCCGCAAAAGCCGGTGACCGTGCCGGGCACTGTGCGGGACAACCTCCTGCTCCCGTGGACGCTTAAGGCACGCGCGGGGAAGGCCAAGCCGAGCGATGATGAGCTTGCGCAGCTGCTGGCTTTCGTCAAGCTTGATGATGTGGGGCTGGCCCGCGACAGCAACCAGCTCTCGGTGGGGCAGGTCGCGCGCGTTGCGCTCTGCCGGTCGTTTCTCACGCGTCCTGATGTCCTGCTTCTCGATGAGGTCGACGCGGCGCTCGACGCCGAGTCTGCGGACGCCGTCGCGGCCGTCGTGGCCCGGCTCGCCCGGGACGGCACCGCCTGTGTCCGTGTCCGCCATCGTCCTCCCGACGGCCTAGCGACCCGCCGCCTGAGACTCGCGGCCGGCGTTCTTTCCGAGGAGGCCCTCTAGATGGGCACAATGGCGGGAGGCGTAACGTCGATCGGAAGCGGCGAGCTCGTTATCGCGGCCCTGCTTATGCTCGCCGTAGGGTTCGCTTCTTATCGCATGAAGCTGGGCATGGCCAAGGACATCGTTGCCTCGACGATCCGCCTCTTCCTTCAACTGCTGGCGCTCGGCTTCGTGCTGCGATGGGTGTTCGGCAACCAGACCTGGTGGCTGGTGTTGCTCATCCTTTTATTCATGATCGCGTCGGCGGCCCAGATCGCCTCGACTCGCGTCACCAAGGCGCCCTCCGGCCTCGAACCGGCCATGTTCTTGTCGCTCTTTATCACCGGGCTGACGATGACCTTGGCGGTGACGGGGCTCATCCTTCGCGTGCAGCCGTGGTATGGCGCGCGGGTCGTGATCCCGATCGCCGGCATGATCCTCGGGAACAGCATGTCCGCGATGGCCGTCGCCCTCGACAGGCTGTTCGCCGACATGGACTCGCGCGTCGATGAGATCCTGGCGCTCACGGCGCTCGGCGCGACCGCGCTCGAGGCGGCCCAACCCTCGATCCGCAGCTCGATCCGGGCCGGTCTCATCCCCACGCTTGCCTCGATGGCCGCGGCGGGGGTCGTATCAATACCCGGCATGATGACAGGGCAGATCCTGGCCGGCGCCGATCCGTTCGGGGCGGCGAAGTATCAGATCGTCGTGTTGCTCATGATCTCGGCCTCGACCACGGTCTGCAACATGCTCGCCGTTCGGCTCACCTATCGCAAGCGTTTCGCCCCGGAGGGATTTTTTATCGAGGCCGGGATGCGCGATCCGGAGGAAGGCCGGCGCCGCGGTTTTTGGCGCCGGTTCGGGAAGCGCTCAAACTCCGAGGCCTAGAGTTCTGCCCTCGCCACATGTTGACTTCACCCGCCGACGGCGTTATCTTTTGATCAAGTGAGGGAGGGACGCAGAACGCGCCATTCCCGTGTGCCCGGAAGCTTGATATCGGTTCCCTCAAGGGGGGCGTTATGGACAAGACGAAGTTGTACGATAAGACCAGGACACTGACTTCGGCCGGAGGGGTCGAGCGGACCATCGGCCCCTACCATCTGCTCGAAAAGATCGGCGAGGGCGGTATGGGGGAAGTCTGGGTGGCCGAGCAGCACAAGCCGATCCATCGCCGTGTGGCCCTGAAGCTCATCAAAGCGGGCATGGACACCCGGCAGGTCATTGCCCGATTCGAGTCCGAGAGACAGGCCTTGGCCATGATGGACCACCCCGCGATCGCCAAGGTCTTTGACGCCGGCGAGACCAGCGATGGACGCCCCTATTTCGTCATGGAATACGTCCAGGGCATCCCCATCACCACCTACTGCGATCAGAATCGTCTGACGACCAAGGAAAGGCTGGAGCTTTTCAGGCACGTCTGCGAGGGAGTCCAGCACGCCCACCAGAAGGCCATAATCCATCGCGACCTCAAGCCGTCCAACATCCTGGTCGCCATCCAGGACGGCGTCGCCGTGCCCAAGATCATCGACTTCGGCGTCGCCAAGGCGACGGCGCAGAGCCTGACCGAAAGGACGATGTATACCGAGCTGGGCATGCTCATCGGGACCCCCGAGTACATGAGCCCCGAGCAGGCGGAGATGTCCGGCCAGAATGTCGATACGCGGACAGATATCTACTCGCTGGGCGCCATTCTGTACGAACTCCTGATCGGCGCACTTCCCTTCGATCCCAAGGAGCTGAGGCGCGCCGGCTTCGACGAGATCCGCCGGAAGATCCGGGAGGAAGACCCGCCCAAACCGAGCACAAAGCTGAGCACGATGGGAGACGCGTCGATCGCGCGGGCCCTGAGTCGGCGGACGGAACCGCCCGCGCTCATCCGGCAGATCCGGGGCGACCTCGACTGGATCACGATGAAGGCGCTGGAGAAGGACCGGACGCGCCGCTACGGGTCACCCTCGGACCTGGCGGCCGACATCGACCGGTATCTGCACCATCAGCCAATCGTCGCCCGGCCGCCGAGCACCGTCTACAAGGCCAGGAAATTCGTCCGCCGCCATAGGTTCGGCGTCGGCGTCGCCTCAGCCATCACGGTCCTCCTGATCGGTTTCTCCGTAACCACGGCCGTCCAGGCGCGCCGCATCGCCCGCGAGCGGGACAGGGCGAACCAGGAGGCCGAAGCGTCGCGCCGCGTTTCGGACTTCTTGACCGGGCTATTCAAGGTCTCCGACCCGAGCGAGGCCCGGGGCAACAGCGTCACAGCGCGGGAGATTCTTGACAAGGGCGCGGACAAGATCGGCCGCGAGCTCCAAGGGCAGCCGCTCGTCCAAGGCCGACTGATGAGCACGATGGGATTGGTCTACGACGGTCTCGGCCTGTATGCGCCGGCCCAAGCTCTGCTGGAGAAGGCTTTGGAGACACGCACGAAAGCCCTCGGCCCCGACCACCCGGACGTCGCAGGGACCCTGGGCCAGCTCGGCACAGTCATGTGGCACAGGGGAGACTTCGCCAAGGCGAAAGACTTCATGGAGCAGGCCCTGGCCATCAACGAAAAGCGGTTCGGCCCGGAATCCCAGCCTGTCGCCTCCGGCCTTCACAACCTGGGCACGCTCAACTGGAGCTGGGGGAAGTATGACGATGCCCGCCGCCTCCTCGAACGCTGCCTGGCGATCCGGGAGAAGATCCTCGGCCCCGAACATGCCGATGTCGCGGCCACGCTCAACTCCCTGGGGGCGATCGCCTATAGGGAAGGCAACTTCAAGAAAGCCGGGGAGCTCTGGGAGCGTACGCTCGCGATCCGGGAAAAGACCCTGGGTCCGGATCATCCCTATCTGGCTCAGACCCTCAACAACCTGGCCATCATCTATACTTACAGCGGGGATCCCAAACGCGCCGTGCCGCTCCTCGAGCGGGTAGTCCGGATCCAGGAGAAGGTCCTGGGCCCCAAGCATCCCGACCTCGCCTCGGGCCTCATGAACCTGGGAGACGCCCTTTTCAAAAGCGGCAGCGATGCCGAAGCCAAGCCATATTTCGACCGGGCCGTGGCCATCATGGAGGCCGCCAGCCCCGACAATCCCGAGCTGGCCCGCTTTCTCGATCGACAGGCGGCGGTCCTCGTCAAGGAGAAGGACCTGAAAGGGGCCCGGGGGATCTACGAGCGGTCGCTCGCGCTGCGGCAAAAGGCCCTGGGTCCGAAGAACCCTCAGGTGGCCGAAAGCCTGAGCGGCCTCGCGGATTGCGCCTTCCAGAGCGGCCGGCTCCCCGAAGCGGAGTCCCTCTACGAGCGAGCCTTGGATCTCGTCCGCAAGCCGGACGGAAGCTATCACCCCGGTGCATACGATGCCCTCAAGGGCTTGGCGGCGCTCCTGCGCGCCACCCACCGGGACGCCCGGGCCGCCGAACTCGAGGCCCGGGTCAAATCCTTGGAGAGATAGCCTGAGGGTTAAGCCTTCAGCTTGGCCAGGAGATCTCGGACGACCTTTTCCCGCTCCTTGACCCTTTCCTTGTACTCGTGCTCTTGCGTATGGTGGAGCTCCGAGCGGACATCCTCCAGCTCTTTCTCCAGGATAGCCGCCAACAGTTCCTTTTCCGGCTTGCTCAGCTCGATGGCCATGATCTCCTCCCGTTCGTGGAGTGTGCTCTGGGTGGAATATAGCCCGAAAAGGCGGATTTTTCAACCGGAGCGCTCTCCTTGTCGGATCGCCGTTGACCCTATTCCCTCCCGGTGCTATCCTTCGGGCAGAACGGCCGACAGGGGAGAGGCCCCCGGATCGCGTCGGGAATCGGACGGACAGCCCGCAATGCCGACTAAACTCTTGACGCCCTTAGCCAAAGGAGGCCCCATGTCCAAGCGCCGATTCGCCCTGATCGTCCTGGCCCTTCTCATAACCGCGTCCGCACTAGCGGCGGCCGAAGTCCGGCTGACGGCCCTGACGCTCCAGTCCGGCAAGACCTTCGATCTCAATTTCGCCAAAACGTCCCGAGCCCCGTCCGGGGCCTCGATGCAGGCGACGATCGGCTTCGACAACGGGCAGGCCTCGGTCAAGGCCATCTATAAGAAGATGGAGCCGGCCGTTCTCTTCGCCGGGGACATCACCGCCTACGTCCTGTGGGCCGTCACCCCGGACGGCACCGTCGAGAACCTGGGCGAAGTGGTGGCCGATAAGAAGAGCGCCTCCGGCTCTCTCCAGGGTTACACCGGGAAGAAGACGTTCGCTCTGATGGTGACGGCCGAGCCCTTCGCTACGGTCACGCGGCCGACGGAGCTGGTCATGTTCGTCTCCGGCCAGGTCCAAGGATTGAATATCGCCAACACGCCCTTCGCTTTCAAGGATTTCACCACGGCCTACAAGCCGGCCATCGATTCGATCTCCGGCATCCAGTACAACGACCCCACCCCGGCGGCCGTCAAGCAGGCCGCGAAAGCCTTGGAGATCGCCAAGCGGCTCAATGCCGCCGCGGTGAATCCCAAGGCGATGGACGAGGCCCAGGTCGCTTTCGGCAAAGCCATGGCGGCCAGGGGCGATAAGAAGGTCATGGCCGACCAGGCCCGGGTCGCGGCCCAGCTGGCCTCCCAGGCCATCAAGGATACCATCAAGGCCAACGATGCCAAGGCCGCGGTCGAGGCCGAAGCCCAGCGACTGGCGGAAAAGGCCGCACTCGAAAACCGGGCCACGACGGCCGAAAGCGAGTCGGCCCGCATCTCCCGGGAGCTCCGCGAAGTCCAGACCCAGCGCGAGGCCCTGGCCAGCGAATCGGCCAACCTGGCCAAGCAAACGGAAACCCTGACCGCCGAGCGGGACGCCTTCAAGGCCGAGCGGGATAAGGTGGCGGCCGACCGGGAAGCCATCAAGAAAGAACGCGACGAGCTGGCCGGCATGCTGAAAGGCGCCCTGTCCTCAGTCGCCGAGACGACCGAGACCGCGCGCGGCGTCGTCGTCAGCCTCTCCGGCATCCTCTTCGACGTCGGCAAGGCCACACTCAAGCCGGCCTCCCAGCTTTCCGTGGCCAAGCTGGCCGGGATCCTCATGGTCTTCCCGAATATGAACCTGAGCATCGAGGGCTATACCGACTCCACGGGCTCGGCCGATCTCAACATGCGGCTGTCCATGGACCGGGCCCGGTCGGTCTACGAGTTCTTGATGACGCAGGGGATCTCGAACGCCCGGATGAAGTACCAGGGCTTCGGCCCGGAAAATCCGGTCGCGCCCAACGATACCGAGGCCAACCGGTCCCGGAACCGGCGGGTCGAGGTCGTCCTGACCCAGGCCGTCAGAATGCCCTGAGGGACCCTAGTCAACGAATTTATTATCAGATAGTTAAATGGATCTGGGGTTTTCACCCCGGACCAAGAACTTTTTTCCTGCCTAATCCGTCTAATTCTTTATGAGTCGAAGTCTGAGGTGAATCATGAAAAAGTGGATCTTCCGCGGCATTTCCCTCCTCCTGCTCCTGACGTTCTTTTATTTCCTCTTCGCTTGCGGCAAAAAGAAGGTCGAGACCAAGTTCGTCGCCGCCTCCCGGGGCGATATCCAGGAAAAGGCCCTGGCCGTGGGGACCATTGAGCCGGAGAAAGAGATCAAGGTCAAGTCGACCATCCCCGGCATCGTGGCCGAAGTCATGTTCAAGGTCGGCGACCCGGTCAAGGCAGGGGTGCCCCTGTTCAAGATCTCGCCCAACCCGACCCCGCTCGAATACGTCGAGTCCCGCCGCGCCATGGAGCTGGCCGAGGTGACCATGCAGAAGCTCAAGAGCGACTGGACCCGCCAGCTCGAGCTCTTCAAGGGCAACCTCATCTCGCGGTCCGAAATGGACACCACCGAGAACCTGTACCGCGAAGCCGAGATGAGGTACCGCACATCCTCGGAACGATTCGAGCTCCTCGAAAAGGGGCGGATCCGCATGTCGAACCGGGACATCGACTCCATCCTGAGGTCTCCGATCTCGGGCATTATCCTGTCCCAGAACGTCTTCCAAGGCGACCCCATCGTCCCCCTGACGAATTTCCAGCCCGGGACCGAGCTCTGCTCGTTGGCCGACATGGCCAGTCTTCTCTTCAAAGGCACCGTCGACGAGATCGATGTCGGCAAGATCGTCGAGGGCATGGACGCCGAGATCCAGATCGGGGCCTTGCCCGACAAGAAGATCCCCGGCCGGGTCGACCGGATATTCCCCAAGGCCAAGAAGGAAGGCAACGCCACCCTCTTCGACATCTGGATCGTCATCAAGGACTCAGCCGGAGCGACCCTGAGGGCCGGCTTCTCGGCGACCGCCAGCATCCAGATCCAGGCGCGGAAGCAGGTCGTCCTCCTGCCCGAGCGGCTCGTTCTCTTCGAGGACGGCAAGAAGCTCGTCGAGATCCCCGACGGCGAGAAGACAAAGAAGGTCGAGGTCCGGACCGGGCTGTCCGACGGACTCAACATCGAGATCCTCGATGGACTCAAAGAAGGAGACAAGGTCGTGGAACGGCCGCCCCGAGAGATCAAATGATCGGCATCTTCTTCCGCAACCTCTTCCGGGACCTCGTCCGCCAGCCGATGCGGACCGCCCTGACCCTGTCCGGGGTCATCTGGGGCACATTCTCGGTCGTGCTGCTTCTCGCCTTCGGGGACTCCCTCTCCAAGGCCCAGATCAAGCGGTTCCACGGCATGGGCCAGGGCATCGTCCTCGTCTTCCCATCGCAGACGACACTTCCCTGGCAGGGGTTCCTCAGAGGCAAGCCCGTGCGGGTCACCCCCGAGATGGCCGAGGACATCCCGGATAAAGTCCCGGGCATCGAGCTCCTCAGCCCGGAGTTCGTCGGCGGCCGTCTCATCCGCTATGGGCGCAACGAATTCCGCAACACCGTCCGCGGCGTCAACCCCCAGTTCGAGCTCATGCGCAATACCATCGCCGCCAAAGGCCGCTTCATCGATCCCGAGGACATGGCCGAACGCAAGCGCGTCTGCTTTATCGGCGACGTCCTGGCGACCGATCTCTTCGGCACCGAGGAGCCCGTCGGCCGGTCCATTTTCATCGACACCGTCCCGTTCACCGTTGTCGGCGTCATGAGGGCCAAGCTCCAGAGCTCCAATTACAACGGCCAGCGCGACGAGCGCTGCGTCTTCATGCCCTGGACGACCTACGCCTCGCTCTATGGCACGAAGTTCGTCTCCAACATCATCTTTCGCCCGCGCGATCTCGGGCGAAGCAAAGCGGTCATGGAGGCCATCAAGGTCCACCTGTCCAAGATCATCGGCTTTTCCCCGGCCGACCCTGACGCCCTGGGCGTCTGGGACACACTCGAGTTCGAGAAGCAGTTTACGACCTTCTTCCTGGCCTTCACGATCTTTCTGGGCGTCATCGGCTCGTTCACGCTCCTCGTCGGCGGCATCGGCGTCGCCTCGATCATGAGGGTCGTCGTCGACGAGCGGACCCGCGAGATCGGCGTCAAGCTGGCCGTCGGGGCCCGCCGCCGGACGATCCTGGTGCAGTTCTTCAGCGAATCGTTCGTCATCATGCTCCTCGGCGGCCTCGTCGGGTTTGGGTTTTCGACGGCCGTTCTCCAGGCGACCAAAGCGTTCCCGAAAGGCGGCTTCACCGACTTCATCGGCGTGCCCGTCCTCAACCCCCTGGTCATCGTCTCTACGATACTGATCCTGCTCGCGATCGGCGTCGTGGCCGGCATGATCCCGGCCCGGACGGCGGCCTCGACCGATCCCATCGAGGCCCTGAGGAAATAGGGAGCCGCGCCATGAACGCCACCCTGCCCCGATTCTTCTGGAGCGAGTACCGGAAGCGCCACAAGCGGGCCGCCCTGATCACCTTCGCCCTTTTCTGGGGTACGCTCTCGATCCTCCTCCTGATGGCCTTCGGCCAGGGCATGAGCACCCAGTTCCAGGTCGCGTTCAAGGGACTGGGCGAGACGCTGATCATGGTCTACGGCGGCCAGACCTCGCTGCCGTTCGAAGGCCTGCCCAAGGGGCGTCCGATCGCCCTCTATCCGGAGGACATCGACTATCTCAAGGACAGGATCCCGGAGATCCTGCGCATCGCTCCCGAATCGTACAACTTCCTCCCCGTATCGGCCAACGGCAAGGAGATCAACCGGACCGTCCACGGCACGACCGCGGAGTTCGGCGTCATGCGCACCCAGGTGCCGCAGCTCGGAGGCCGCTTCCTAAACGCCGCCGACGCCGCCGAGGGACGGAAGGTCGCCTTCATCGGCTGGAAGGTGGCCACGGACCTGTTCGGCAGCGCCGACGCCGTGGGGAAGACGATCGTCATCGCCCGCGTGCCTTTCACCGTGGTCGGGGTGCTGCAAAAGAAGATCCAGGACTCGATGTACAACGGGCCGGACGCCGAACAGGTCTATCTGCCGTTCCATTCCTACCAGCAGATCGACAACCGCCGCCGCATCAACCAGATCCACATCCAGCCCCGCGAGGACTCCCAGTCCAAGCTGATCGAGTCCCGGGTCAAGACGCTCCTCGGCCGCAAGTACCGCTTCGATCCCGATGACCGCTACGCCACGAGCTTCTGGAACACGATCGACGACGCCAAGGAAGGGATGGCCATCTTCAAGGGCATCGAGATCTTCCTTAGCATCATCGGCGCTCTGACCCTCCTCATCGGCGCCGTCGGCGTCACCAACCTGATGTACGCCGCGGCCAAGGAGCGGACGAAGGAGATCGGCATCAAGCTGGCCATCGGGGCGCGGCGCCGGACGATCATCGCCCAGTTCTTCCTGGAGACGGTCTTCGTCTTCACCAAGGGGACGTTCTGGGGGTTCATCACCGCCTTCAACATCGTCCACCTCATCCGCCTGGCCCCGATCAATTACGATTCGTTCGGGATCGAGGCCTATCTCCTGCGGCCGGAATTCTCGCTGCGGATCCTGGTCATCTACGTCGTCGTCCTCGGCGTCCTGTGCTTCCTGTCGGGCATCTTCCCGGCTCTCCGGGCGTCGCGGGCCAACCCGATCGAATCGCTGCGCTATGAATAGAGGGTGGTCATGATCGAACTCAACGGCATCACCAAGGTCTATCGGACGGGAAGCCAGTCGCTGGAGGCCCTCCGCGGCATCTCCCTCGGGATCGGCAAGGGCGAATTCGTCTCCGTCATGGGCCCGTCCGGATCGGGCAAATCGACGCTGATGAACATCGTCGGCTGCCTGGACACGCCGACGGCGGGGGAGTACGTCCTCGACGGCGAAAACGTGGCCGGTCTGACATTCGACGAGCTGGCCGCCGTGCGCAACCGCAAGATCGGCTTCGTCTTCCAGAACTTCAACCTGCTGCCGTACGCCACGGCCTGGGAGAACGTCGAGCTGCCGATGTTGTTCGACGGCAAGAACGCGAAGAAGCGGCGGGAGCGGGTCACCGAGCTCCTCAACGCCGTCGGGCTCCTCGATTGGCGCGACCACCGGCCCACGGAGCTTTCGGGGGGCCAGCAGCAGCGCATCGCCCTGGCCCGGGCCCTGGCCAACGACCCGCCCATCCTGCTCGCCGACGAGCCGACGGGCAACCTCGATTCGAAGAGCGGCGAGGAGATCATGGCCATCCTGACGGAGCTGTGGCAGGGCGGCCGGACGATCGTCATGGTCACCCACAACGACCACATCGCGGCCTGTTCCGAGAGGATCATCCGCCTCTTCGACGGCCAGGTCGTCGCCTGACGCCAGGCCCCTTCCAGTACCCGGATCCGGGGCGGATTGACACCGTCCGGACCGCGGACTATCATGACCTCACCGCCGGATTCACGCCGGCGCCCATCCGATCGCGAGGAGGGACGCGATGAAAAAAGCTTTGTTTCCTACCGTTATCATCCTTGCCGGCTGGCTGGGGGCGGTTCCGTCGGCGCTTCCCCAAGATGTCAGCCGGCAGCCGTACCGGAGCTATGACGTCCCGTTCGTGCCGACGCCT
>JADGNU010000279.1 GCA_017883305.1 Candidatus Aminicenantota bacterium
TACCTCTGGGCCCCGCTCGACGGAGCCGGCCCGAAGCCTCTCCTTTCGAGGGCCGATCTGACCGCCGCGTTAGGCCAGGGTTCCCGGGAAGCGGCGTTCGCCCAGGCCCTCGCGATGCCGGAGGAGGTCGCGGACGACAGCCGGCTGGCGGCCTTGGCCGCCGGCTTCCGCGGCCGGGCCCTGCTCTCGTCCGATGATCTGCCTCTGCGCCTCAAGCCGGCCGCTATCGCGTCGCGCATGGCCGGCCTGGCTGCGTCCATGGCCCGGCAGGGCCGGTCCGATGACGTCGCGCGAGCCCTCGGCCCCGAGGTCCTCTCGGCCGCCGCGGACGTCCCTCTCATCAAGGCCGCGGCCGCCGCTTATAACGAGGCCCGCGGCTTCGACGCCGCCCACCGCCTCCTCGTCGACCTCCGGCGCGACCCTGTCATCCAGGTCGCCCCCGCTTTCGGGGAGCTTGACGCTGTCGAGGTCGAGCTGGCCAAGTCGTCCCTCCATACGATCCTCAACGAGCACGGCTATGGCGGTCTCGAGATCTTCGACGAAGCCAGCCGCCTCGCCCCCGACGACGTCGAGCTCCGGCTGCTCGGCGTCGAGACCGCCGTCCTGGAAAAGCAATGGGTCCGGGCGGAGGAACTCCTCGGGGACCAACCGTATGCGAACGAGTTTGCGGACAAGGCCCGGACCCTGCAGAGGCTCGTCGAAGAGGGCCGGCGCGACGAGGATTCGGTCACGATCCGCTTTGATCCCGGCGCCAAGCTCATTCCCGTCTATGCTTTCCTCAACAAGAAGCTCCGCCAGAAGTTCTTCATCGACACCGGGGCGACAACGACGATCATCCCGGCCTCGGCCGCGGCGGCCCTGGAGATCCGGATCGACAACTCGACGCCCGTCGTGGGCTTCCAGGGAGTGGCCGGCGCCGATCTGGCCTTCCAGGTCCCCGTCGAATCGATCGAGATCGAAGGCCTGGCGGTCTACGACGTCCGGGTCCTCGTCTACGACCTCGGCGACAGTGAGAACGCCGGCTTGCTCGGCAACGACTTCCTGCAGCATTTCCAGGTCGACCTCGACAGCATCAAGGGCGTGCTCAAGCTCCGGAAAAAGTGACGGGCCCGGCGAAAAGCCGCTATAATACCTGGGCATGTATCTTTTGAACGAGCTGTTGCTGTCCGCCCCGCTGGCCCTCTATGCCGGGCTCCGGGTCCGGTCGCTCTTCGGATCGAAGCTCCTCAAGAACCTCTGGATCGCCCTGTTCGTTCTCATCGCCGCGGCCTATCCGGTCGCGGAGATGCTGTCCCACAGGGCGGGGGACCGCTGGACGGGCGCCCTCGTTCTCGCCGGCTATTGCGCCCTGCCGCTTCTTCTTTACCTCGTCATGATCGTCATTCCGGTCGATGCGGCTGTCGGCGTCCTGCGGCTCGCCGGCATCGCCTCGCGGGAGGCCGTGCGCTCCCGGCGGTTCAGGACATGGCGGCTGGCCGTCTCACTCGGCGTCCCGGCCCTCGTTGTCGTCTTCGGCGCGATCAATCACCGGGTCCTCCGGGTCCATGAGTACCGCATCGAGGTCCCCCGCCGTTCTTCGGCGGTCCGGGAGCTGACGATCGTGTTCATGGCCGACCTCCATTTCCGCGACCTGACCTCCAACCGGTTTCTGGAGGAGCTGACGGCCAAGGTCAACGCCCAGAAACCGGACCTGATCCTTATCGGCGGCGACATGCTCGAAGGCGACCGCCGGGACGAGGATACCGGCCGTTACGAGCGGGCCCTTCGGGGCATGACCTCCAAGTACGGGACCTACGGCGTCCCCGGCAACCATGAGCGCTTCAGCCGGCTGGGGACGGGCGGATTCCTCGAAAAGGCCGGCATCAGGTTTCTCCAGGACGAGGTCGTGCCCATCGACGACGCCCTGACCCTGGTCGGCCGGAAGGATTCCCGGTCGAGGGACCGGAAGTCCGTCGCCGACCTGATGACGGCGTCTCGCCGCGACCTGCCGGTCGTGCTGCTCGCGCACCGGCCCAAGGGATTCGACGAGGCCCGGGCCGCCGGGATCGACATCCAGCTCTCCGGACACACCCATCACGGCCAGCTCTTCCCGGTGAATCTCGTCACCCGCCGGCAATACGACTTGAGCTGGGGTCATCTCGTCAAGGACGGCGCCCACCTGTTCGTCACCAGCGGCGTCCAGGGATGGGGGCCTCCCGTGAGGACCGTGGGGGCCTCGGAGATCATGGTCATCCGCCTCGGCCTCCGCGACTGAGTCCTTCCCCTCCGCTTCCCTCTCGTGATAGACTCCGACGTGAAGGAGAGATCATGAACTCGCTCGTGCCCGTCATCGCCGAAAGATTCAGCAAGCATTTCCCGGGGAAACCTCTCCTGGTCGTCTCCCCCGGCCGGGTCAACCTCATCGGCGAGCACACCGATTACAACGAAGGGTTCGTCCTTCCCGGCGCCACGGACAAGGTCGTCGTCTTCGCCGTCGCTCACCGGGCCGACGGGCTTTGCCACTTCGTTTCCCGCGACTTCGACCAGGAGTATCGCTGCGAGCTCGGCCAGTTCCATCGCTCGCCCCTCCACTGGCCCGACTATCTCCAGGGGGTCCTCGACCAGTTCCTCAAGGCCGGCCAGCGCCTCGGCGGGATCAGCTGCGTCTTCGGCGGCGACATCCCCATCGGGGCGGGCATGTCCTCGTCGGCCGCGATCGAAGGCGGGCTGGCGTTCGCCCTCAACTCTCTGTTCGGCCTCAAGCTCGACAGCCTGGACCTGGTCAAGCTGGCCCAAAAGGCCGAGAACGAGTTCGTCGGCGTGCGGTGCGGCATCATGGACCAGTTCATCAACATCTTTGGCCAGGCCAAGACCGTTCTCAAGATCGACTGCCGCTCTCTCGAGTTCGAGCATGTCCCCTTCGAGCGCGAGGACCTCCGGGTCGTCGTCTCCGACACGCTCGTCCGCCGCGAGCTGGCCTCCTCGGAATACAACGTCCGCCGCGGCCAGTGCGAGGCCGGCGTGCAGGCCCTCCGGGCCCACGACCCGTCCATCCGTTCCCTCAGGGACGTGACCCTGGACCTTCTCCGGGACCACAGGTCCGAGGTCGATCCGGTCGTCTACCGCCGCTGCGAATATGTCGTCCGGGAGAACATCCGTGTCGCCGAGGGTTGCGCGGCGCTTCTCCGCAACGATTTCGCGGTCTTCGGCGGCCTCATGAACATGTCCCATGCCGGGCTTCGCGACGACTACGAGGTCTCTTCGGTCGAGCTCAACGCGCTCGTCGACGCGGCCCGCCGGGTCCCCGGAGTCCTGGGCTCCCGGATGATGGGCGCCGGCTTCGGCGGCTGCACCATCAGCCTGGTCGAGGCCGGCGCCGTGCCCGAGTTCGAGACCCGGGTCAGCCGGGACTATGAAGCCGAGACCGGCCGGGCCCCCAAGATCCATGTCGTCCGGATCGAGGCCGGGACCCACGCCGTCGACCTGGGCTGATCCCGCCTGGGGGGTCGTCACGGGCACTCTGGCCGGCAGCGACCCCGTGCAGCTGCCTCTCCTCTGCGCGAACTTTGCCTTCGTCAATCCTCACGATGCCACTGATCCCACCAATATTCTCGCCGGGATCGTCAAGGAGTCGATC
>JADGNU010000074.1 GCA_017883305.1 Candidatus Aminicenantota bacterium
GGAGGATGCCGAGTTCCCCGAGCTCCCGCGCCTCGCGCTCGCTTACAGCCGCAAGGACGCCGGCACCCTCCGCCTCATGGTCAACGACATCAACGCGGCAAGGGCATTATGATCTTCAGTAGAGAGGTGCCGGTATCATGGCCAGAATAAACACGACGGGCTCGGCCTACAGGGTGGCGAGAAGGAAGTCGGAGATCGCGAGGGACGAAAAATGGCAGAAGACCGCGAAGCTAACGGCGAAGAAGAGCCAGGAAGCAAAGAAGCTCAAACCTGAGGAAAAGAGTGTCGAAACTCCAGGGGCGGAGGACATGGGGCCCGAGGCTCCGGATAATAATAAAAAGCCCTAGAAAACTGGGGCATAGATAGACGCGCCCCCATGGTCAAACCGACAAAGCGGAGAAGACTCTGGCGATGGCTGCTTCTGATCGCCCTCCTGACGCCCGCCGCCATCACAGCCTACATTCTCCTGACCCTCCCGGATGTCTCCGGCCTCTTGACCAAGAACCCGACTTCGACGGCCTTCATGAGATCTCGCCAGGAACAAGCCCGCAGGCAAGGCCGGGCCATCACCATCCGAGAGGAATGGGTGGATTTCGCCAGGATCCCGGCGCTCCTCAAGGAGGCCGTCCGGATCACGGAAGACGCCTCGTTCTATTGGCACAAGGGCATCGACTTCGATGAGATCAAGGAATCCCTCAAGCGCGATCTCCGCGAGAAACGGTTCGCCCGGGGCGGGAGCACCATCACCCAGCAGCTCGCCAAGAACCTCTTCCTGTCCCCGGGAAAGAACCCCCTGCGCAAAGTCCGGGAATATTTCATCGCTCGACGCCTGGAAAAGGCGCTGAGCAAGGACCGGATCTTCACCCTCTACCTCAATCTCATCGAGCTCGGCTCGGGGATCTTCGGAGTCCAAGCCGCCTCTCGCCATTATTTCGACAAGGACGTTACCGAGCTTTCCCCGGAGGAGATCGTACGCCTGACGGCCGTCATCCCACGCCCCGTCACGACCGACCCGCGCGGATCCACGAAGTGGCTCAACTGGCGATGCCGCATGATCCTGGAAAAGCTCAGGCTCTTTAAGAAGATCGGCGAGGACGAGTATCAGTCCCTAGTCGGAAAATTCCAGTAGCCCCATAGGCCTTGCGGGCTCCGCTATTCCGGCGATTAGCCAACCTCACCCCAAATCGGGGCCAAGGATAAGCTGGTCATGGCCGTCCTTGACACCCCTCCCCGGCGGACGCTATAGTCGTCTCGGCACCCGGGGAGAGCTCCCATGACGACCAAGAAAACCCGGCCGCTTCGCGTCATCAATAGCGTCGCGCCCATCCGCATCTGCGACAACGGGGGATGGACGGATACCTGGTTCGCAGGGTACGGGCGGATCTTCAACATCGCCGTCTATCCCTATGCCGAGGTCCAGATCGAGGTTTACCCGTTCCGCGATCAGGAAAACCGGATCTTCATCCATGCCGAGAATTTCGGCGAGCGCTACGCCGTGGGCCGCGATCAAAAGACCTGGGACCGGCATCCTCTCCTCGAGGCGGCCATCGAGTACATGAAGATCCCTCGCGACATGGCTTTTGAGGTGACGATCTTTTCGGAAGCCCCGAGCGGCGGGTCGACGGGCACCTCAGCCGCCGTCACGGTGGCCTTGATCGGCGCCCTCGACCGGTTGACGCCGGGCCGTCTCGCGCCTCACGAGGTCGCCCTGGCCGCCCAACGCATCGAGGCCGAGATGCTCAAGCAGCAGTGCGGCATCCAGGACCAGCTCTGCTCGGCCTACGGCGGAATCAATTACATCGAGATGTTCAATTACCCTCACGCCTCGGTTTCCTCCGTCATCGTGCCGAATTCGATCTGGTGGGAGCTCGAGCGGCGCCTCGTGCTCATCTATCTCGGCAAATCCCACAGCTCTTCGCAGATCCACGAGATGGTCATTCGCGAGCTCGAGCAGGCCGGTCCCGATTCCCCGAAGCTCGAGGCCTTGCGTCAGACGGCGCCGCGCTCCCGCGACGCCCTCTACTCCGGTGATTTCAAAGCCCTGGGCCAAGCCATGATCGATAATACGAAGGCCCAACGCCGGCTCCATCCGAAGCTCGTCAGCGCCGATGTCGACAAGGTCATCGAGGTCGCGAAATCGCACCACGTGCTCGGCTGGAAAGTCAACGGCGCCGGCGGGGAGGGAGGGTCCTTGACCCTTCTCTGCGGAGATCAGTCTTGCGAGAAGCGGTCCATGATCAAAGCCATCGAAGGGGTCGACCCTCTTTTCCGGAATGTCCCCATCTATCTCAGCCGTCAGGGATTGCGTGTTTGGGAGCGTCCCTAACCCTGTCTTGCCGACGGATCGGGCGCTAGGACTTGGGGCTTAATCCGGCCAGCCAGCGCGCCATGGCCTCTCGGACGGCTTCGGCGCCGCCATTTTCGACGAACGAATGGGTCGTTCCGTGGATCTTGGCGTGCTCCAGCCGGCCTCCGGGACTGTCCGCGATGTAGCCGATGTAATCGAAGGATTGACGCTCCGGGATCGGCGGATGGGCCGTGACCATCAGCACCGGGATCCCCTGGTCGAGGAGAGCGGAGAGGGTCTTCAGCAAAGTCAGGTTTGTGTTCGGGGGCAAGTTTCCCCCCTTGGTCCGGCTCGTCATCTTCCTCAGGCGATAGTAGGTCTTCGTGGCCAAAGGCTCCCATTTTTGCTCCAGGACCCAATCGCGCATTTTCGCTTTGGCGCCCGCAGCCCCGCCTCGACAGCGGCCCAAAAGCGAACGGCCGGCTTTTTTCCGTGCCGCGGGATTCGAGCTCCGATAAAGGAAGAACGGCATGTCGAGCAACGCCAGGCCGGCAACACCGGCGCCGTGGTCCTTGGCCGCGGCGAAAACGGAGGTCTGGGCGCCGCCGCAGATCCCGGCGAGGACGATGCCGGATAGGCCATACGTCCGGCGCAGCTCGCGGGCGAGCTTGGCGACGCACCCCGCATAAGTGCCTTCCTGGACGAGCTTGTAGAACTCGACGTACTCCTCGGGGACTTCTCCTTGGGAATCGCCGAGGCCGGGAAGATCCACCCGGAAGCACTTGAATCCCTGCTCCGCCAACGAATCGGCCAGGTGCGCGTAGAGGTCCCCTCTGGAGGAACGCGGCAGGGAGCCGGAATTCAGGAATAGGATCCCCAGGCCCAGGCCCCCGGGGTTGAGGTGCGACGTTCCCTGCAGAAGCAGGCCGTCGACCTTGATCGTTATGGCGTCACGCATGGCGTCTCGCGGTCTCGTGATCTTTCGCGCTCTTGCGGATCCACTCGGCATTGGGCTCGAAAAAGCCGCAGAAATCCCGGTTGAGCGGTGCCGAGGGCACGACCGCCGCGCGCGGGTTCATGGCCCTCAGCATGCTCTGCGATTTGACCAGCGGCGACATGCCGTCGTCCAGAACGACGTGCCGCCACGGCCGCCCCGACTTCTCTTCTTTCCCTTCGCCCGGCGAGGCAAAGGCCTGGTCCAGCGACAGTTGCTCGCCGGTGGACCACAGCGTGCTCGACCAGGTGTACCCGTCGATCTGGACGGTCCCTCCGGATCTCATCTCTTCGATGTAGTCTTTGGCGGATTTTCGGTCGGCCAGGCGATAAAGCAACATGTCCATGGACAGCCGGATCATCAACCCTTGTTTCAGGATGTCGAGAGCATGGAGCGGCGGAGACCACATCAACAAGCCGTCCCCCCGGCCTGCGGAAAAAGCCTTCTGGGCCAGGAGCGCCCCCATGCCGAGCCCGTGGAGGACGAGCGGGCGCCCGCCCGATCGAGACGAGACCCAATCCGACATCGCTTCGACGTCCCGCAGCCACCGCCCGAAATCCATCTCCGAGAAACGGCCCGTGCTCTCGCTGGTTCCGCTGTAATCGAATCGGACCGCGGCGATATCATGGCAGGCGAGAAAACGGGCCCACTTCACCCAAGCGGCCAGGGAATATAGGCGGTCTGACGGAAACGGCCCGCAGAGAAGGGCCCAGGCCATGGGGGTCTCACAGGCATAGCTGATCGTGTAGACCCGCTCGCCGCCCAGGTCGAGATACCGAGCCGTTTCGAGTTCGTTCTTCGCCATAAGTATCCACTTCGTCGGGTCAGGGATCTGCCGCGGCAACCTGACGCCGTCCGGCCCTCATGGAGAGATGAGTCCGAGGAAAATCAGCTCGATCCCTTCCTTGAAGAACCGGGGTTCCCATCCGCGCAGTAAACCTCCCACATGATCACGGCCACATTGTATCGCCGGCCCCATGTCACTGTCAACAACCGTCCTCAGGTCATAAAATCAGGCCAGGGGAGGTTCCCTGCCGGCCCTCTTTGGTTTATAATGAGTCGCTCCCCATCTTATCGACGGGAACAGAGGTACAGAGATGAATTCGATCTCCATTATCGGCACCGGCTACGTGGGCCTGGTCACCGGAACCTGCCTGTCCGAGTTCGGCATCCGCGTCATCTGCATGGACGTCGACGCACCCAAGATCAAGGCCTTGTCGCGGGGCGAGATCCCGATCTACGAGCCGGGCTTGCCCGCCCTGGTGGCCAAGAACCTGGAGTCCGGCCGGCTGCGCTTCACATCCGACATCGAAGAAGCCGTCGCCGGGTCCAACACCATTTTCATCGCCGTGGGCACCCCGCCGGGCGAGGACGGCTCCGTGGACATGCAGCATGTCCTGGCCGCCGCCGAGTCGATCGCCGCGCGCATGACCGACTACAAGGTCATCGTCAACAAGAGCACCGTGCCCGTCGGCACGGGCCGCAGGGTCAAGGAGCTCATCCGGGGGATCCTCGAGCGCCGCGGCCTCGCCGGACTCGCCTTCGACATCGTCTCGAACCCCGAGTTCCTCCGGGAGGGCTCGGCCGTCCGCGATTTCATGCACCCCGACCGGGTCGTCATCGGCAGCGAGAACGAGAAGGCGGCCGACCTCATGCGGGACATCTACAACGTCCTCTACCTGATCGACACGCCGTTCATCTTCACCACCCTCGAAACGGCCGAGCTCATCAAGTACGCCTCCAACGCCTTCCTGGCGACCAAGATCACGTTCATCAACGAGATCGCCAACCTCTGCGACGCCGTCGGGGCCGACGTCCACGCGATCGCCAAGGCCATGGGCCTCGACGGGCGGATTGGCAAATACTTCCTTCACCCGGGGCCCGGTTACGGCGGCAGCTGTCTCCCCAAGGACACCTTGGGCCTGGTCTCGATCGGCCGGGAAAAGGGCGTGCGCATGAGCGTCGTCGGAGCCGTCATCGAGGCCAACGAGGCCCAGAAACGGCATATGGTCGAGAAGATCGAGAGGGGATTGGGGGGCCTCGACGGCAAGACCGTGGCCGTCCTGGGACTGGCATTCAAGCCCGAGACCGACGACATGCGCGAGGCTCCCTCTGTCCCGATCATCCAGGGCCTCCTGGCGAAAGGATGCCGCGTCAGGGCTTTCGACCCGGTGGCTATGGAGAATGCGGCGAAGGGCGCCCTCGCGCCGCATACCGGGACCGCCGGTTTCACGACCTGCGCGGACGAATACGATGCCGCGAAGGGCGCCGACGCCGTCGTCCTGCTGACCGAATGGAACCAGTTCCGGCACCTCGATCTTCAGAGTCTGCGCGAGCTCATGCGGGGCCGGCACTTCTTCGATTTCCGGAACGTCTACGAGCCCAAGGACATGACTGAACAGGGCTTCATCTATGCGGGCGTGGGGCGATGAAGGTCCTGGTCACCGGGGCGGCCGGGTTCATCGGGTTCCATCTCGTCCGGCGCCTTCTCGACCGGGGCGATGATGTGGTCGGGCTCGATAATCTCAACGATTACTACGACGTCGGCCTCAAGCACGGCCGCCTGGCCGAAACGGGGATCGATCCGACTGTGGTTGCCGACGGGGCCCTCGTTCCGAGCCGGACCCTGCCCGGATATCGCTTCGTCAAGCTCGATCTCATTGACGCCGGCGGGCTGGCCCGCCTGTTCGCGGCCGAGAAATTCGATGCCGTCTGCCACCTGGCCGCCCAGGCCGGCGTGCGCTATAGCCTTATCAATCCTCAAGCCTACGTCGAATCGAACTTCGTCGGGTTCGCTAACATCATCGAGGCGGCCAAGACCCATCGGGTGGGGCACTTCGTCTATGCCTCGAGCGCCAGCGTCTACGGGCTCAACGAGACCCTGCCTTTTTCGACCCGCGACAATGTCGACCACCCGGTCAGCCTCTATGCCGCGAGCAAGAAGAGCAACGAGCTCATCGCCCACAGCTACAGCCACCTTTTCGCCCTGCCAACCACGGGGATCCGGTTCTTCACGGTCTACGGCCCCTGGGGGCGGCCCGACATGGCCTACTTCCTCTTCACCAAGGCCATTCTGGCCGGCCGGCCGATCGAGGTCTATAACTACGGCGAGATGCGGCGTGATTTCACGTACATCGACGACATCGTCGAGGGCGTCGTAAGGATCGTCGACCGGCCGCCCGCGGGAGAGCCCGGGTGGTCCGGGAAAACGCCGGACCCGTCGAGCTCGAAGGCCCCTTATCGGGTTTACAACATCGGCAACGGCCGTCCGGTGGGCCTGATGGATCTCATCGGGGCCATCGAAAAGTCCCTGGGGCGAAAGGCCGAGGTGAAGCTCCTGCCGATCCAACCCGGCGACGTGCCTGTCACGTGGGCCGACACGTCGGACATCGAACGGGATTTCAACTTCCGGCCGAAGACGCTGGTCGAAACTGGCATCGCGAGGTTTATCGACTGGTACCGCTCCATCTACAAATGATCCCGCTAACCGATAAACGACTGCTGCTGCAATTTCTTTACCCACGTTGGAAGAGACCGGCCGGGTCCGTAAGAGCGGGGTATTCGATCCTGCTGCCGATGCCTTCCGATCTGCCCGTTTTTTACCGCATCGCGATGCGGGTGCTGGGACGGCAGAATCTCCAGAATGCTAACGATGTCATCATCGTTCCGGACAACCCGCGCCGGGCTTTTCGCGATATCGTCATGCGCGATCGGGCCCGTTCTCTGGCTGTGCCCGTCGTTCTGGCCGAATCGTCTGGATTGAAACGGGCGGTGGCCCGGGTCTACAACCGGCCCAACCATTTTCACTGGTCCCAGATCGTCTGCGGCATCGAGCATAGCGGATCGAGCCACGCGCTTCTCCACGACGCCGACATGTTCCTTTTGGAGCAGAATTTCCTGAACGACCACTACGCGTTCAGCCTTCAGAAGGGCTTGAAGGTCCTGGGCATCAGCCCGGCCTGGGATCCCTGGTTCTCAAAGAATGGCTATGACCATGTGACTGCGACCTGGGAAATGCTCGCGACCCTCGAATGGGTCCGCTCGTTCCCCCCGATCCTCTTGCATGGCCACACGAACAGAATCGGAGGCCTGACGCATACCTTTGATACGACCTACTATGCCCAATGCCTGACGGATCCCCCGGCCGTCGCCTGCCGCGAATCCGGGTCTGGGTTCATCCATTTCAACTGGCTGATCTCCGGATATCGTTGGTATGTGAAACGCCGGAAAGACTATTGCGACGAGCGGTTCATTATCATGCTGCTGCGGCTATTGATCGACGAATTCGATTCGGACCATGCGTATCGATATATCCCCTCATGGGAAGAGATGTCTAGCCATGTCCCGAACGGCCACGGGCAGCTGGTTTTCCCGTCGAGCGAAACGCAAGGTCCCGCCTATGAGAGTATCCGGGAGAAGATCGGGGCGCTGTTCAGCTCATCCTTGGTCAAGAAGGGTGGTAGGAATTCCATAAACCGAAAGCTCGAGGCGTTCGATAAATACTACGGCTACACCCCGCGTGGGGGGGATTGACCTTATAATCTCTTCGACAAGATGTCCGCGATCCGCTCCGCGGTGTGACCATCCCCGAACGGGCTCCCGGCCTGGGCCATGGCCCGGTAGGCTTTTTCATCGTGGAGCAGACGCTCGGCCTCAGCGACGATCCGCGCGCGATCGGTCCCGACAAGACGGGCCGTGCCGGCGGCGACGGCCTCCGGCCGCTCCGTCGTCTCCCGCATGACCAGCGTCGGCTTGCCCAGCACGGGGGCTTCTTCTTGGATGCCGCCCGAGTCGGTCAGGATGAGGTAAGCCCGGGCCATCAGGTGCGAGAACTGCTCGTAGCGCAAGGGCTCGAGCAGGTGGATCCGGGGATGACCGGCCAGGACGCGCATCACGGGCTCGCGCACGTTCGGATTCAAGTGGACCGGATAGACGATCTCGACGTCCGCGTTCCGGTCGGCGATGTCCCGCAGGGCCGAGCATAGGGATTCGAACGGGGCGCCAAAGCTCTCCCGGCGGTGCGCCGTCACGAGGATCAGACGTTTCGCCTCCAGGCTGAAGCCGAGGTCCATGAGGACCGGGCGGCTGACAGTCATGAGCAGGGCGTCGACCACGGTATTGCCCGTGATGAAGATGTTCTCCTCGGGCACCTGCTCGGCTCGCAGCGCCTCGGCCGCCTGCGGGGTGGGGGCGAAATGGAACGTCGCCAGCGTGCTCACGATCCGCCGGTTGATCTCCTCGGGGAAGGGGTTGTACCGGTCGCGCGTCCGCAATCCGGCCTCGACATGGCCGACGGGACAGCGCCGGTAGAACGCGGCCAGGGCGGCGATCATGGCCGTGCTCGTGTCCCCCTGAACCAGCACGACGTCGGGCTTCACATCCTCGAGCAGGCTCCCGATCGCCAGAAGGGCCCGGCCGGCGAACTCGGCCAGACTCTGGTTGGGCTGCATCAGGTTCAGGTCGTATTGAGGCACGATCTCGAACCAGTCCAGCACCTGGTCCAGCATTTCGCGATGCTGGGCCGTGACGCAGACGAGATCCTCGAAGCGATCGGGATGCTTCCGGACCTCCAGGACGACCGGAGCGAGCTTGATGGCCTCGGGCCGGGTCCCGAAGATGCTCAGGACGCGCTTCATCAGGTCCCTTGGACCTTCTCCCGGACCGCCGAAGACACGCCGGGTCCGAAGCGCGCCGAGGCCTCGATCAGGGACCAGTTGTCGCGGAACCACTGGATGGTGTTCTGCAGGCCCTGTTCGAACGGCGTCGCCGGATCGTAGCCGATCAGCTCGCGGGCCCGGTCGATCGAAGCCAGCAGACGGCTCTTGGTGTCCCACTTGCGCTGGCTGGCGACCAGGGTGCCGGCCTTGTTGCCGGTGGCCTTGTTGATCATGTCGGCCAGGTCGCCGATGCGGGTCTCCGCGCCGGAGGCCAGGTTGAATTCCTGGCCGATCGCGCTCTCCATGACGCCCGCCCGCAAAAGCCCGTCCACGATGTCGCTGACGTAGGTGAAGTCGCGCGTGGCTTCGCCCGAGCCGGTGATCGGCAGGGGCTGGCCTTTCATCGCCCAGTAGATCCAGTTCGGGATGACGTTGCGATACTGGCCGGGGACCTCGCCCGGGCCGTAGGAATTGAAGAAGCGGGGCTTGACGACATTGAGGCCGTACTGGTGGTGGAAGAAGTTGCAGTAGAGCTCGCCCAGCATCTTGGTGATCTGGTAAGGCGTGCTCAGATGCAGCGACATGAACTCTTCCTTGAGAGGCAGGGGAGCGCTGCTGCCGTAGATCGAGCACCCCGACGAGGCATAGACGAACCGCTCGACACCCGTGAAGACCGAGTACTCCAGGAGCCGCAGCGTTCCCATGCCGTTGACCAGGAGGTCCTTTTCCGGGTGATCCAGGCTGTTCTGGTTGGCGAAGAACGCGGCCAGGTGGAAGATGACGCGGGGACGGTCGAAAAAGACCCTTTTCAGCTTGATCTCATCGAGGACGTCCCCCTCCACGAACATCACCCCGGGCAACGACGGGACATTCCATCGCTCGGCGGACGATAGGTCGTCCAAAATGATGACCTGGGCCCCCAGCCCGGCCAAGGTGCGGGTCAGATTGCTGCCGATGGCTCCCGCGCCTCCGGTCACGAGGACCGTCCGTCCCTTGTAGCTGTCCTTATAATTTGTCATGTTTCAACTCCTCATGGCTTTGATCAATACCGATTCCATCTGTCCCGTGCAAAAGTCCCGGGACAGGTTGGCTTCCGCATAAGTCCGCCCCTTCCGGCCCATCTCCCGGCCGAGCGCGCGGTCCTCGGCGAGCGTCCTGATCGCTCCGGCCAAGGCGACTTCGTCCCCCGCGGCGACGGAGATGCCGCAGCCCCCGTCGGCGATCATGCGGCGCGCGTCGCTCTCGGCCGGCAGGCTGGCGATCACGGGCCGTCCGGCGGCCATGATGCTGAGCAGTTTCGACGGGACGACCGGGGTCCGCAGCGCCGGGCAGAGGTTGATCAGGCAGGCGTCCGAGGCGCTGAGGATGTCCGGGTAGATCGACCAGGGTTGCGTCGGAAGCCAGAGCATGTTTTGAAGCCCCATCTCCCGGCTCATCGCCTGGGCCTTGCCCTTCTCGACGCCGTCTCCGACGAAGAGGAACAGGATGTCCTTCTTTTCGCGCAGGAGCGCCGCGCTCTTGACGATCGTCCCCATGTCCTGGGCCCAGCCCATGGTCCCGGCATAGGACACCACGAACCGGCCCCCCAGTCCATTTTGGCGGGAGAAGGCGTTGTCCCGTTCGCCCGGCCGGATGCGATCCAGGTCGACCCAGTTCCCGACGACGTTCACGCGGTCGCGCTTTCCGCCCTGGTCGACCACGTGATCCATGTTCCCGGGCGAATGCACCGTCACTTGAGATGCCAGCGCATAGACCTGGCGCTCCATCATCTCGAAAAAGCGAATGAGGAAGGGATTGGTCAAGATCCCCATCTCGACGGCTTCACGCGGAAAAAGGTCCTGGATGTTGACCACCACGGGCATGCGCCGGAGCCGGCCGAGCAAAGCGATCATCCACGGCAGGGGCAGCGGCGGCGAGAGGACCATGGCCACGTCGGCCCGGGGGGCGACCGCCGTGAGCGCCCCCAACCAGAGGCCGACGAAGAAGTGCTCGAGGCCCCGGCCGATCATGCTCGACCGCGGCAGGGTCAGGATCCGGGTGCGCTTGACGGTGATCCCGTTCAAGATCTCGGTCATCCA
>JADGNU010000280.1 GCA_017883305.1 Candidatus Aminicenantota bacterium
GGACATGCCGTCGATGACTTCGGCCGGTCCGGCGGCGAAGCCGATCCGCCAGCCGGTCATCGAATAGGACTTGGACACGCCGTTGATGAGGATGGTCTTTTTCTTGATGTCCTCGCCGAGCGCAGCGAAGCTCGTGAACTTGAAGTTGTCGTAGACCAGGCTGGCGTAGATCTCGTCGGCGATCATGTAGACGTCCTCGCCCTTGATGACCTCGGCCAGGGCCAGGAGTTGGTCCTTCGTGTAGGCAGCGCCCGTGGGATTGCAGGGGTTGTTGAGGATGATGGCCTTGGTCGCGGGCGAGATCGAGGCCTTGAGGGCGTCGGGCGTCAGCAGGAAACCGTCCTCCTCCCGTGTCCGGACGATGACGGACTTGCCCTTGGCCAGGGCGACGCATTCGGGGTAGGTCACCCAGTAGGGGGCCGGGACGATGACCTCTTCGCCCTCGTCGACCAGGGCCTGGACGAGGTGGAAGAGGGACGCCTTGGCTCCGGCCGAAACGATGATCTGCTTTGGCGCGTACTCGACGCCGTAATCCTCCTTGAGACGCTTCGCGATCGCCTTGCGCAGGGCCAGGATGCCGTCGCTCTCCGTGTATTTCGTGAAGTTGTCGCGGATGGCCTTGATCCCGGCCTCCTTGATGTTCTCGGGCGTCGGGAAATCCGGCTCGCCGACGCTGAGGTCGATGACGTCGATGCCCTCGGCCTTCATGGCCTTGGCCTTGGCCGAGATCTTCAGCGTGGGGGAGGCGCCGATGCGCTGGACTTTTTCAGAGATCATGGTTCACCTGCCTCGACGCCCGGCCGGGCGCTCACTTCTTCGCGTCTTTGGCCTCGGGGGAGAGCTTGGCCTTGAGGAACTCCCGGATGTCGGCGCCCGTCAGCGACTTGACCACCTCGGGCAGCTGGGCCAGGACCTGGGCCACCTGGGCCGTGATCTTGGTCGTGCCGAGCTCCTTGTCGCCGCCGACGATGACGATCTTGTCGACCTTCGACAGGGGCTCCGAGACCGCCCTGGCCAGCTCGGGCAGGACCTTGATGTAGGTGTCCATGACGGCGGCCTGGGTGTACTTTTCCCACGCCTGGGCCTTCTTCATCATGGACTCGGCTTCGGCGGAGCCCTTGGCCCGGATCCCGTCGGCTTCGGCCAGGCCCTCGAGCTTGACGGCCTCGGACTTGCCCTTGGCCTCGGCGGCGATCCGATACTCTTCGCCTTCGGCCTCGGATTTGATCTGGTACTTGCGGGCGTCGGCCGGCTTGATGACGGTCGCTTCGAGCTCCTTCTCCTTGCGGGCGATCTCGAGCTGCTCGATCTTGATGGCCTCTTCCTTCTCGACCTGCTTGACCTTGGCCTCTTCCCTCTTCAGGTCCTGGCCGATCCGGTTGCGCTCGAGCTCGTAGGAAAAGTCGGCCTGGGCCTTCTTGGTGTTGACGACGACCTGGGATTCGGCCTTCTTGGCCTCATTCTCCCACTGGGCCTTGGCGATCAAGGCCTCAGACTGGAGACGGGCGACCTCGGCCTCTTTGCGGGCCTGGGACGATTTAATGATCGATTCCTTCTCCGTTTCGGCTTGGGCGATGGCCGCGTCGCGCTTGGCGGCGGCGATCTGAGGCTTGCTCAGCGAGTCGATGTAGCCCTGCGTGTCGCTGATGTCCTTGAGGGCGAACGAGAGCATGACCAGGCCCATCTTGGCGAAATCGGCCTGGACGGCCTTGACGACTCGGCTCGAGAACTCCTGGCGGCCGCGGTAGATCTCCTCGACCGACATGCCGCCGATGACCTCGCGGACCTTGCCTTCGAGGACGTTGATGGCCACGTCGCGGACGCCCTCGCGCCCGATCCCCAGGAATTGCTCGGCGGCGAGGTGGATGGCCTCGTCGGACGAGCCGATCTTGATCTGAGCCGAGGCCTCGGCCATGATCGGGACGCCGCCGCTGGTCAGGACTTCCGGCGTGCGGATCGAGACGGGAATGATGTCCATCGGGAGGACGTAGACCTTTTCCATCCCGGGCCAGACAAAGACGCCGCCGCCGAGGCGGTAGCGGTAGCCGACCTTCTGTTTCGTCCCGTCGGCCAGGGTGATGGTGTGCTTGCGGCCCCCGGCGATGATGAGCGCTTCGTTGGGCCCGACCTTGCGGTAGCGCAGGGCCAGGACGAGGATGATGAGCGCCAGGACGACGATGACGGCGCCGACGATGATAGGCCAGGATGTCAGGTTCATGACGACCTCCTTCAGTTGACTCCCCGGGCTGAGGGGCGAGATTCGAAAAAGAGAGCTCTCCGAGCGTTTGATTCTATTGATTTAAGAGCAAGGTTGTCAAGCCGTTCGGCCCGGAGAAGAATCCCAGGGACACGATCCCTTTTCCAGAGAAAAGGGTCATATCCCGGATTCTTCTCAGCCAAATTCTTGGGACACGATCCCATTTCGAGAGAAATGGGTCATGTCCCCGAATTCGGCTTGTCCTTGTACCCGTAGGCCATGAACAGGAAGCTTTTTTCTTTGAGGGCCTTCTTCTGGAGCTGGACGATCTTGCCGATCCCTTTGTCGGCCATCTTGAGGAGACCGAGGAGGTCCTGCCGCGAGAACGGGCATTTCTCGGCCCCGGCCTGGATCTCGACGAGCTCGCCGCGGTCGGTCTCGATCACGTTCATGTCGAGGTCGGCCTGGCTATCCTCGGAATAGTCGAGATCGAGGAGCGCCCGGCCCTTGACGATGCCGACGCTGATGCCGGCGACGAGGTGGCGCAGGGGCATCTGGCCGATCAGTCCGCGGTCCATCATCTTCTTGAGGGCCAAACCCAGGGCGACGCATCCGGCCGTGACCGAGGCCGCCCGCGTCCCGCCGTCCGCCTGGAGGACGTCGCAGTCGATGATGATCTGTCTCTCCCCGAGGGCCGAGAGATCGGTCACGGCCCGTAGAGCGCGGCCGACGAGACGCTGGATCTCCTGGGTCCGGCCCGAGATGCGGCCGGCGACCCGCTCGCGCGGCGTCCGCTCCTCGGTCGCCCGGGGGAGCATGGCGTACTCGGCTGTGACCCAGCCCCGGCCGGTACCTCTAAGGAACGGAGGCACGCGCTCCTCGATCGTGGCCGCGGCCAGGACCCGCGTCAGGCCCACCTCGATCAGGGCTGACCCGTCGGCAAAATCGAGTGGGTCGATGGAGATCTTGTGGGGACGAAGCTGGTTCGGCGTACGCTTGCCGGAACGGACGGGATCCACTACTTGATCCAGATGGCCGGGGTTTGGTCCTTTTTCTTCTGGGCCAGGAAATCCTCGAAATCCTTCTTGGCCTGGGCGGAATCGGTCTCGGCCTTGAGGAGCTTGTCGTAGATGTCGCTGATCTGGATTTGGACCATATCACGGGATTTCAGGTTATCAAGGCCGTAGAATTCCTGGTAGAGGGCGTTCATCTTGGTCGTCAGGAGGTCGACCATTTCGGCCTTTTGCTGGGCGATTTCCGCCAACTCGTTTTGTTTCTTCTGGATATCCTGTGCGGACATGGCTGGGGTGGCCCCAGGGGGGGTCTCTTCAGCCGGCTTTTCGACTTGGGCGGCGGCAGCCTCCGTGGCTTGCGTCGCCGGCGGGGTCACGCCTTCCTGGGCC
>JADGNU010000075.1 GCA_017883305.1 Candidatus Aminicenantota bacterium
CGAGATCGGGAAGATCTGCCGCCGGCGGGTTGGTGAAGGCATAGGGCTTGAACCCGCCGACTTCGACCTCGCCAAGCTCAGGGTGCTTGACCTTGGCCCACGCGACGAAGCCGTCGATCTTTCCGGCGTCCATCCACTTGAGGATCTGTTTATCGATGCCGGGAGTCATCGGCTGCGCGCCCTCGGCGGAAGCCCCCGTCGGGACCTGGCCGAAGCGGATCGCGCCGCCGCCTTGCATCATCTGCATGACGTCCCCCCCGCCGCCCTGGACGACGACCGTCTGGGCCACGCCGGCGCCTTGACCCTGCCGCCCGGCTTGACCGCCCTGGCCGCCCTCCGCCGCGGCGGGAGGCATCGTGCCCATGCGCCGCGGGCCCGGGGACGGCTCGACCGTTGTCAGACCGAATCCGGGCGTCGAGAAGGACGGGACTCCGAACTGGAAATAGCCATACTGGAAAAAAGCGCCCTGGGGATCGCGGACATAAAGGGGCTGGCGGATGCCCGTCAGCTCGACGTACTTGTCGCTCACGCCCTTGAGGTAATCGTAATCAGCCGCGGCGACGGTTGTCGCCGGCTTGCGGTCAGGCAACCGGAAGCGGCCGGATTCCGGCGCCGGGGCCTGTCTCTGGGCTTGCCGGCCTCCGGGCCCGCCGCCCATCAGCATCTCGAACGAGAATTCGCCCCCGCCGAAGCGGCCGCCGCGGCCCATCCCGCCGCCGGTCTGGATGAAGCCCATGCTCCGGGCCCCGGCCGCCGAGGCCTCGGCGAATCGGGTCAGGTCGATTTCGCGGGCCGGGCCGAACCGCCCGGCGCTCGTCGGCGGAACGATCAGATTATCGCTTTCCCCGAAGGTCAGGACCGCCGCGATATTCCGATGGGCGATGACCCAGTCCATGAGAGCCCGGGATTCCGCCGCGCTGACCATGTGCGGTCCCGCATCCGGCTTATAGTAAGGATATTCGTGGGCGAAATTCCGGTTGATGTCGGTCCCGCCGGGCGGGTCCTCGTTGACGAAGCCGTCGCCGTCGTTGTCGATGCCTTCGGTAAAGAGCTTGTAGGCACCGGACTCGCCCTTCTTCGGATCGGCCCTCTTCATCAGGCGCGGCTCGTCCGGGTCGATCATGTATTCGCCGCCGGCCGCCTTGACCCTCATGACCGTGATGAAACCGTCGCCGTTGAGATCCTCCGGGCCGTCCTCGTCGATGCGACCGTCGTTGTCGTCGTCGCCAGGATCCGCGTTCGAGCGCCGGCCCGTCTTGACAGAGGCAAAGAAGCCCTCGGCCCCGTCAGGGTTGACCCGCGGAATGATGTAGATCGTGGTTGTGTCAAGGCGCTGCTTGATCTCGGGATCGCTCGCGGCGCCCTTCAGAAGCGCCTCGGCCACGGACAGGGCGATCTCGCTTCCGACGAGGCTGTCGCCTTCGAAGCCCGCGGCAATGAGCAGCGCCGGGCGGACCCCCGGAGCGACCCCGCCGGGGGCGGCGATCTCGAGGGCCCAGATGTCACGGCCCCCGCGCGTCTTGCCGATGGACTCGACCCGGGCGGCTGTCTTGTGGGCGCCGGCCAGGGCCTGAACGCTCTTGGCGAGCTCGGCATAATTGTGGTATTTGGGCGGATCCTGGGCATCGGCCGGAACGCCGGCCAGCATGAGCCCGAGGACGGTGAGGACCGGCAGCGCAGATGCCGGTCGGGCGGACCTGGTCATGAAGGAACGCACGGGGACCTCCTAAGCAGTGAAGGTTGTCGGCGGAAGATCGCCTCCGGGCGGGAAACGGCGATCGGTTGATGCGGGCACAGAGCGACCATACATCCTTTTGACACGGAGCGCCACGGAATCTTCCCGAAATTTGTAATATAATGTGCCGGAATGTCTTGCCGAGAGGATCATCCCATGACGCAATCCCGCACGATCTCACGCCGCCGCTTCATCACCACGGGCGCCGCGGCCGCCGGGTCACTGGCCATCGTCCCCCGCCGCGTCCTCGGCGGCCAGGGCTATATCGCCCCGAGCGACACCCTGACCAAGGCGGTCATCGGGGTCGGCGGCATGGGCCGGGGCCATCTCGGCTATCCGGGCTCGGTCCTGCGGGCCGTCTGCGACGTCGACGCCAAGCATCTGGCGTCCGCCTTGGAGATCGCCGGCCCCGGCGTTTCCGGCTACAGGGACTTCCGCGAGGTCCTGGCCCGGCCCGATATCGACATCGTCCACATCGCGACACCGCCCCACTGGCACGCTCTCATCTCTATCGCCGCCGCCGAGGCCGGCAAGGACGTCTGGTGCGAGAAGCCGATGACCCGGACGATCGCCGAGGGCCGGGCCGTCGTCGAGGCCGTCCGGCGCGCCGGCCGGATCTTCCGAATCAACACCTGGTTCCGCTTCACCGACCGCTTCTACGGCTTCGGGACCGACGTCCGGCCGATCAAGAAGGTCGTCCAGAACGGGCTCCTGGGCTGGCCGATCAAGGCGACCGTGAGCGCGACCACGGGCTTCGATTGGAAGTTCTACTGGAGCGGCCTGACCTACGCCCGGCCGGAGCCGGTGCCGCCGGAGCTCGATTACGATTTCTGGCTGGGCCCGGCGCCCTGGAAGCCCTATCATCCCCACCGTGTCCACGGCACATTCCGCGGCTACTGGGACTACGACGGCGGCGGGCTCGGGGACATGGGCATGCATTATCTCGATCCGGTCCAGTACCTGCTCGACAAGGACGACACGAGCCCGGTCGAGATCTTCGCCGATTGCCCGCAGCAGCATCCGGACGCGTGCGGCAGCTGGCGGCGGGTCGAAATGAAATACGCCGACGGCTGCATCATCGTCCTCGACGGCGAGAACCGCGACACGCGCGCCCCTTTCCTCGAGGGCCCCAAGGGCAAGCTCTATCGGGGCTTCGAATCCGACATTCCGGGTCTCAGGGACGCCCTGGCCTCCCTGCCCGACCCCGCGCCGCAGGTGACCGATTTCTCGGAAGCCGTCCGGACGCGAAACCGCTTCGCCCTGAACGAGCGGAACGGCCATCGCTCCTGCACCCTCGTCAACCTGGCCAAGATCGCGGTCCAGCTCGGCCGGCCTCTCCGTTTCGACCCGGAGCGCGAGCTCTTCCCGGGCGACGAGGCGGCCAACCGGCTCGCGAGCCAGCCCATGCGCGCGCCCTGGCGCCTCTGAAGAGGCGGTGAGGAGATCCCCATGAAAAAAAGAATCGCCGCGGTCGTCCTCGCGGTCTTCGCTGGCACGCTTTTCGCGGCCGCCGGACAGAACGTTCCTGCGGCCGGGCTCCAGGACCTCAAAGCCCGCGTCGCGTCGATCGTCGATCGCTTCCCGGCCGAGTCTTCGGCCGCGCGGGATGCGCTGTGCGCCGAGCTCATCACGCTCGGCCCGGCCGGCATCGCCGAAATATGCGCCCGCGTCCTGCCTCCCGGCGCGGGGGACGATTCCAAGGCCAGGTTCGCCGTCAACGGTCTGGCCGTTTATGTGACCCGCACGGCCGCCGAGGCCGAGCGGCTGCTTTTCACCCGGGCCGTGCTCGCCGCGCTGACGGCCGGACAAGATAAGCTCGTCGACTCATTCCTCATGACCCAGCTGCAGCTCGCCGGAAAGGGGGAAGCCGTCAAGCCCCTGGCGAAGTATCTCACGGACCCGGCATTAGCCGGGCCGGCCGCCGCGGCGCTCCAGGCGATCGGCGGGCGCGAGGCCTTGCGGGCGCTCCTTCAGGGACTCGATACGGCCCCGCAGGGCGCCCGGATCTCGCTCGTCGATGCCCTGGGCGAAATGCGCAGCCGTGAAGCCGGCAAGAAGCTTCTGGCCTTGTCCGACGGCAACGACGAAGGCCTGCGTCGCGCGGCCCGCTTCGCCTTGGCCAATATCGGCGACCCGGCCGCGGGCCCTGCTCTCTCCAGAGTCCGCGTGGCCTCGTCACAGAACGAGAGGGCCGAGGCCCCGGGCCTCTATCTCCTCTTCGCCCGGCGGCTTGCGGAATCCGGCAAGACGATCGAGGCCCTGGCCGCGGCGAGATCGATCCTTGATTCGCATGGCGGCCCCGAGGAGAGTCAAGTCGCGTCGGACGCCCTGACGCTCCTCGTCTTTATGCTCAAAGACAAAGCCGTCCCCGACCTGCTCAAGGCCGTCGACAGCCCGGCGCCGGCGCTCCGCGGCGCCGCCCTCGAAATGGCCGTGGCCGTCGGGAAAGACGATACGACGGCCCGGTGGGTCGAGAAGGCTGCGGCCTCGGGCGCGGACGTCCGGGCCGGGATCATCGGCATGCTCGGCCGGCGCGGCGACAAGACGGCCCTGCCCTTCGTCCTGGAAAGCCTGAAAAGCGGCGACGAGACGGTCCGTCTGGCCGCGATCCCCGCGGCGGTGCGGCTCGGAGGCGAGGCCGTCTTGCCCGACATCTTCGCGCTCTTCGGCATCGACGGGGAAAAGACAGTGGCTGCGGCCAAGACGGCCCTTCTCGGCTTCGACGGCGGACGGGTCGTCCCCGAAGCCGTCCGATTGCTCGACGAGACGCCTCTTCCGGGCAAGGCCGCTTTCATCGACATCATCGGGGAAAAAGGGGCGAAGCAGGAGATCGACCGGGTCTTGGCCCTGGCCTCGGACCCGGAACCGGCGACGCGGACGGCCGCGCTCGGCGCCCTGGCCAAGCTCGGCGGCGAATCGGACCTCCCCCGCCTCGTCGCCCTGCTCGAGAAAGCGACCGACGGCGACGACATCATCCGGCTTCAGGAGGCGGTGGCCGCCGCGGCCCGGCGAAGCGCCGACCCGGCCCGCCGGGGAAGCGCCCTCGTTGACCTCATGCCGAACGCCCCCGCCAGCCGGAAGATCGTCATCCTGAGGACCCTTCCGAAGGTGGGCGGGGGAACGGCCCTCGGCGCGGCCGTCCGGGAAAGCGGGGCGCCCGATAGCCAGACGCAAACAGCGGCCGTCTATGCCCTTTCGCAGTGGCCGGATTATGCCGCGGCCGAAGACCTTCTTCGCATCGCGACGACGACGCAGAACAAGAAACACCGTCTCCTGGCCATCGAGGGCTATGTCCGCCTCGTCGGGCGGGCGAACATGACGGGTCCGCGCAAGATCGCGCTCTTCCAGGACCTCCTCTCGAAGCCCTTCGACGATGGCGACAAGAGGCCGATCCTCGCCGGCGCCTCGGCCGTCCGCGAGCCGGAGGCCCTCCGCCTTCTGGCGGCCTCCATCGAGAACCCGGCCCTCGGCGACGCGGCCTCGGCCGGCCTCCTCGACCTGGCCTCGGAACAGGATCCCGAGGAACGGTGGCTTTCGGGACACGAAGCGTATTCCGTTCTCCGGCGCATCGAGGCCCGGACGGCCGATCCCGCGGAAAAGGAGGCGGTGCGCAAGATCATCCTGGCCCGCCTGCGGCAGGGCGGCTTCGTCCCTCTCTTTGACGGCCGCAGCTTCGACGGCTGGAAGGGTCTGGTCGCCGATCCCCCGACCAGGGCCAAGATGACCCCGCAGGAGCTGGCCAAAGCGCAGTCCGAAGCCGACGAAAGGATGCGGGCCCATTGGAGGGTCGTTGATGGCGTCCTCGTCTTCGACGGCAAGGGCGAAAGCCTTTGCACGGTGTCCGATTATGCCGATTTCGAGCTCCTCGTCGACTGGAAGATCGAGAAGGGCGGCGACAGCGGCCTGTATCTCCGGGGATCGCCGCAGGTCCAGATCTGGGACCCCGACGCCAACCCGGTTGGCTCCGGCGGGCTCTACAACAACCAGAAAGGCCGGAGCACTCCTTCGGAGAAGGCCGACCGCCCCGTCGGCGAGTGGAATTCGTTCCGGGTTATCATGATCGGCGGACGCGTCAGCGTCTATCTCAACGACAAGCTCGTCGTCGACAACGTCGTCCTCGAGAACTACTGGGAGAGGGACAAGCCGATCTATCCGACGGGACAGATCGAGCTCCAGGCCCACGGCAATATCCTGTATTTCCGGAACATCTTCGTCCGCGAGATCCCCCGTGATGCGACGGAGCCACAGATGGCGGAGGCCGAGTCCTCGGAAGGATTCGTTCCCCTTTTCAACGGCCGCGATCTGGACGGCTGGACGGGAGACACGAAGGGCTACGTCGCCGAAGACGGCAAGATCGTCATCCACCCCGATCTGGGCAGCGGCAATCTCTACACGGCAAAAGAATACGCCGACTTCGTCCTCCGCTTCGAGTTCAAGCTGACGGCCGCCGCCAACAACGGCCTCGGCGTCCGGGCCCCCCTCGAGGGCGACGCGGCCTACGCCGGCATGGAGATCCAGATCCTCGAGGACGGCTCGCCCGTCTATTGGGGATTGCGGCCCTACCAATACCACGGCTCGATCTACGGGGTCGTTCCGGCCCGACGCGGCTTTCTGCGTCCGCCGGGCGAATGGAACGCCGAGGAGGTCGAGGTCAAGGGCCGGCGCGTCACCGTCGCCGTCAACGGCTCGACCGTCGTCGACGCCGATCTCGACCAGGCCTCGGCCGGCGGGACGATCGACGGCAATGCCCATCCGGGCCTCGAGCGGACGTCCGGACATATCGGGTTCCTGGGACACGGCTCGATCGTCGAGTTCCGAAATGTCCGGCTGAAAGAGATCCGCTAGGGTTCAGCTGGGCCGGCGGGGGTGGCGTCCGAGCGCCGGAAGGCCCAGGGCCTCCCTGAGGGCGGCGTTGATCTGGGTGTTGTCGAGAATGGACCCCGGGTACCAGGAGCCGCGGAACTTCATGAACGCCGGGGCGGCCGCGCCCATGATGGCCAGGTCGACGAGCTCGTTGGTGTGCCCGGCCGTGCCGTAAGAGATGTCCTCGTCGGGATAGACATTGGGTGAAGCATAGTCCGGCTTCTTGATGACGACCCCGTTCGAGGCCGGGCCCCGATCGCTGCCGGTGCGGGGCTCTTCGACGCGGGCCTCCTGGCGGGGCAGATCGCCCGCGCCGAGGGGCCTCGCGGGGTCGAGGAGCAGGCCGCCCGTCGCGTGGTCCGCGGTCACGAGGAGCACGGTGTTCGTCCAATCGATGTCGTCCCCGGGCCTGTCGACGAAGGCCAGGGCGGCCCGGACGGCCCCGTCGAGGTCGGCGACGCACCCGACCGCGGCCCGAAAATCGTTGTCGTGATTGGCCCAGTCGATGTCGCCCTGCTCGATCATCAAGAAGAACCCGTCGGGGTCGCGGGCGAGATAGCCCAGGGCCGCCTCGGTCGCCTCCGCCAGCGAAGGATTCTCTTCGCTCCCCGGAGTGACCTGCGGCCGGCCCGGGGAGTCCTCGACCAGAGGGACCTCGAAGTTGCCGCCTTTGCCGCCGAAGAGGCCGAAGAGCTTGCGGCCTTCCCGGGCGGCCTGAGCGGTGCCATCGGCGATGGCCCGGCCGCCGTCCTGGCCGGGCTTCCGTTCGACGAGGAGGTAATCCCGAGAGGTTTGGAGCGTGTGATACAGGGACTGGGAGATATAGCCCTTTTTCGTGTCGAAGCCGGGGTTGTCGAGAAGGGGCGACCCGCCGGCGATGACAACATCGGGCTTCGTCCGCAGGATGATCTCGTCGGCGATGCCCAGGCCCTTGTATCCTTTGAGTCCGGTATAGTAAGCGCTGCGACTGGTGTTGTGGCTGACGAAGGAGGCGGGCGTCGCGTGATCGAACGGCACGGTGGAGATGACGCCGATCCCCGCCCCGGTCCTCGCCCGAAGTTCCTCGGCGATGGTCGTCAGCTGGCCTTCCGGAGGATCCCCGGGGAGCCAGGCGATGTTGCCCGAATCCGTCTTGAATCCCGTGGCCAGGGCGGTCGCCGCCGAAGCCGAATCCGTGGCCGGACCGAGGGGAAAACGATGGGTGACTCCGGGTCCGGCCGGCGGCTTCGGCCCGTCCTTGCGGACATCGTAGCCAAGGACCGGAGTGAACGAGGATCGGGAGTAGGGCGGCCGGCCCTCGCTTCGGGCGTGGCTGTTATAGACGTTGACGTCCCAGGTCGCGACGAACGCCCTGGAGGGGAGGCTCTGCCAGACCAGGCCGTCGTCCCTGCCGTAAAGATAGCGGCTGGCAGCGACCTCGGTCTCGGCCGACATCCCGTCGCCGATGAAGAAGATGACATGCTTGAGCGCCGCCGGCGCGCGGCGGCAGCCGGACAGGACGAGCAGGGCGCCGAAAAGGACGAGGGCGGAGCCCAGGGCGAAAGCCGTTCTTGGGACCCGAGCCTTGTTCACGGTCATAACCCTCTATTATAACTGGGGCCCAAAATCCGCCTTACCACTCCACGAGGCCGGCCAGCTTCAGGATCTCGAGATCGTTGAGGACGGCCTGGAGCGACGACCGCCGCTCGTTCTGGGCGTCGAGCATCTTCTTGATGTCGAGGGCGCTATGCCGGCCGTTGACGAGGAGTTGCAGCTCGGACGGATTGGCCAGAACGAGGTCCTTCCCGGCCACAGGGAACTTGAGCCGGGCCTCAGCCGGGACGGCCGTCAGCAGCTTCTGGTATCCCCGGTAGCCGTCCTGGCGGACCTTGGCCGTCGGCCGGGGAACGATCTTGGCCGCTCTCTTCTCCAGGTCCGAGGCGGTGATCGGGACGGGCTTGAGGCCGAGCTTTTGGGCGACGGCCGTGCGATGGGACTCGAGAGCCGCGAGGCCGGACGCGCCGACGCCGTCCACGGCCTTGGCCAGTCGGGCCACGTGCGCCGACAGCGAAGCCACTCCCGGAGCCAGCTCGAGCACGGACGCGAGCGTCTCCTTTTCGTTCATCACCGCGGCCTCCAGGATCCCCCGGGCATAGCGGGAATCCTCGTCGAACGTCTCGGGTGTCGCGCCGTTGAGAGCCTCGAGGGCCACAACCAGGGTGTGGCCGAGGCGCCGGGTCGCGTTGGAGGCGATCTCACTGGCGATCTTCACGGCCGCTCCGTCGTCCGCAGCGGCGACCGTATAGGCCCCGGCGGCCCCGATCGCGGCCGCTCGCTTGAGCTGGGTCGGGTCGGCCTTGTCGGCCGTGTCGCCCGAGGTGTGGTACCACCTGTCGGGCCAGGCGATCATCATGATGCCCGGAACCCCCACGGCCCAATCGTTGAAGACCTCGTGGTCCGACGCGCCGTAGTGCGTCTCGATCGAATAGACGAAGGGTTCGTCGGCGCCCGAGGGGGCGACGATCCGGACCGGCACGCCGGCCGCATTGGCCCGGTTCTGGATGCGCTCGCGACCGGCCTCCCCGACATAGCGGTAATAGTTCTCCATGACGTCGTTGATGTAATGGGGATTGCCGTAGGTCGTGCGCATGAGACAGAAGAAGGACTGGTTCTTGGACAGCCACTCGCCGACCATGTCCATGTTGATATTGCAGAGGGTCCGCTCCATGATCTCCGGGTGCGTCCGGACCCACTCGCCGATTCCCGAGAACTCGGGGCCCCAGATGAAGCGGATGGTCCGCTTCGGCCGAGGCAGGCGCCCGTCCGCGATCAGGGTGTTGAGGACGCGGGCGACCTCGAGGATGCAGGCGCTGCCGGAGATGTTGTCGTTGGCCCCCTGCTTCTGGAAGCCTTCGAAGAGGTGGGCCGAAAGGATGATCTCCCCGGCGGCAGGATCGGTGCCGGGGATGTCGCAGACGACGTTTTCGAGATCAGCCTCCTCAGTTTTCGACTCGACCTGGGCCCGGACGGTGATCTTCTCGTTGGCCAGGAGCCGGCGCTTGAGGATGTCGCCCTCGCGGACCGGCAGTTGGAAAGCAAAGCCCTGCTGCGGCGGGGCCGCGGCGGCCGGAGCGGCCTGGCCTGCGGGAGGAGCGGAAGGAGCGGGCGGCGCCCCGGGCTGTCCGGGCGCGGCCCCGCCGGGCCGGCGGCGCTGCATGATCCCCGTCCAGGGCATCTGCAGGGGATCGAAATAGGGCCGGGACATGCTGATGGCCACCACCCCGAGAGCGCCTTGCGGCATGGCTGAACCGTACGCCGTCATCAGCGCTCCTTCGGTGACGACGATCTTGCCGGCCACCTTGGCATCGGTGATCTCCTTGGGAGTGCCCCGGCCCACCCAGACGAGCTCGGCCGTGACGTCCGCGGTCGCGCTTCCGGACGCCAGCATGGGCAGCATATCGGCGATCGAGGCCAGCTTCTGCCGACCCGGCTGGGTCTCCCAGAGATCGCCCTTGACCGCGACCCAGGCCGGGCCGCCGGGAAAGGTCACGATATCGATGCCGTCCAGGCCGTAGCTTTTGAGCTTGCGGACCACGACCTGGGTCTCCAGGAAGTTCCCGGCGAATTCCTCGCCGAAGCGCTGGCGGTTGAAGGCGTTGATCTCGGCGATCGTGTCCCAGGCGGTCTCGCCTGAAGACTCGCCGACGATCTCGTCCATCTGGGCCCCGGGCAGGAATGTCCAGTAGAGCCAGGGCGAGTATTGCGCGAAAGCGGGGATCGACAGCAGAACGACCGCGATGATCGCGGGTACGAACGTCCGTTTAAGCACGTGGGCCTCCTCGGAGCCGGGCCTGGGGACTGCCGCGAAGCGGCCTGCCCGTTCAGGCCATAAGCCCTAGAAAATATACCTCGCCGGGAGGCCTGTCAACAGAGAGCGGAGGGGTGGCTTAGTCCTTGTTGATCTCGCCGATCGGGAGGACCGTCCAGCCTTTGGCCTCGTTGAGGACCTCGGCCATGGCTAGGTAGATCGCGGAGAGTCCGCAGAGGATGCCTTCGAAGCCGGCGATCTTGCCGACCACGGCCGAACCGGTCCAATCGCGCGCCGCAAGCAGTCCGAACAGGATCGTCAGGCTCAGGAAGACGAACTGAATGGCCCGGTTCTTTCCGAACGTCCCGATCCACATGAAGAATGTGAACACGCCCCACAGGAATAGGTACCAGCCCAAGTACGCCGCGGGCGTCGGCCCTCCGTTGGGAGCGTTCAGGCCCGGAATGACCCAGATGGCGACGAGCGACAGCCAGAAGAGGCCGTAGGACGTGAAGGCGGTCGTCCCGAACGTGTTGCCCTTTTTGTACTCCATGATGCCGGCGATGACCTG
>JADGNU010000076.1 GCA_017883305.1 Candidatus Aminicenantota bacterium
CCCCAGGCCGTCGATCATATCCTGAAATAGATCCGGCGCCGGTGGAGGAAGAGGAGTCCGGCCCATTTCACGGCCAGGGCTCCCAACGGGATGATGAGCGGCGCCCAAGTCCCGGCGAAGCGCTCCACCCCGATCAGAAAGAACCTGGCGATGCCGTCGAAGTCGACGACCTGCTGGCCGAAATAGACGAGGATCGCGTTGCTCCCGATGACGACGAAGAAGAAGGCCCAGCGGCTCCATCCCTTAACGTCGATGATCCAGTAGAACAAAGCCATCAGCAACAGCGACCAGCCGCCGCCCCAGAGGACGTAGGTGCTCGTCCAGATGTGCTTGATGATGGGGAAAGCAAGTCCCCAGACGTATCCGACGGCCAGGCAGACGACCCCCGCGGCGGCGAGTCCCAGGGTCTTCGATCGGCCGCTCCGGTTCGATTTCAGCCAGTAACCCGCGAAAACGCCCAGGAGGAGCGAGCAGGCCGCGGTCAGGGTCGAAAGGACCCCGAGGCTGTCGCCGGGCCCGTAGAATTCCTCGGAGATCTTCCCGGGAAGGACCTTTTGGTCGATGTAGCTGTGGAGGGAGCCTTCGGGCGTCATGAGCCCGGCGCCGTGCCCTGGGACAGGGATGAAAGCCAGGACCGCCCAATAGAGAAGGAGGATCCCGACGAACACGGCGACCTGGGTCTTGACCTTGGTGTTGAGCACCAGGAGCGCGACCAAAAGATAGCAGATCCCGATCCGCTGGAGAACGCCCGTCCAGCGCATGTTCGCAAAGTCGAACCGGAGGATTCCGCCGGCGATGAGTCCGAGCAGGATCAAGATGAGCGACCTCTTGACGACATGGAGGTAGATCTTGCTCCGGCTCTCGCCCTTCTCGGCCCTTTTGAGGAGCGAGAACGGGAAGACGGCCCCGATGATGAACAGGAACAGCGGGAAGATGAGATCGTAGAACGTGAACCCCGCCCAGGGCTTGTGTTCGACCTGGCCGGCCAGGAAGCGCGCCCACGGGGCGTCGGTGATCGCGGGCAGGCTCCGGCAGATCGCATCGCCGCCGATGATCCAGAACATGTCGAAGCCGCGAAGAGCATCGAGCGAGGCGACCCGGCCCGTGGCCGTTGCAGGCAGTCCCTTTTCCATCGTCTCTCTCCCTACCGCCGGCTTTCTCCGGCAGCCTGGACCGCCGTTTGTGCCAGCGCGGCCTCCATGGAGTCGTACATCCAGCCCATGATCTCCGCGGTCCGCGACGGCTTGATCTTCGCGGCGACGGCCGTCTCCGTTTCACGCCGCAGGGCGCGGAGCTCAACGAGGATCCGGGCCGCCTCGGCTTTGACCGCTGGCCCGCCCGCCCTCGCGCGGGGCGTCAGGAGAACCTTCGAGGCCTCCGCCCGATTGATGAGGTTCCGGGCGGCCAGGATCCAGGCTTCGATCTCCTCGTGCCCGGACTTCGCCAACTTCTCGTACGCCCGGAAAAGGTCCAAGCCTTGGCGATATTCCCCAAGCCGGCGCTCGCAGTCTGCGGCCTCTTTTTCGAGCGTGCCGTCCTTGGCCATCTCCTCGATCCGGGCCGCAATATAGCCGAGCGGCGCCGGACGCGCATCCTTGAAAAAACCAAGGTCGGCGGCATAATTGAAGAGGCCCCTCTTCGCCAGCCGGCCCGCGGCGGCAAAGAACCCCAGATCGTCGATGCCGAAATGCTCCCGGACATAAGCGCTTTCGAAGTCTTCGAGCGTCCGGCCGGGGTTCGCGGCCAGGAAGCCGGGCAGCTCGATCGACGGCCGCTGGAGCTCCCAAGGAAAGAGGTGGACGGTCCAGCTCGTGAGGACGGCGCCCTTGAGCCGGGTGACCGATCCTTTGCGGAACGAGTCGGCCGTGTTCCGAAGGTGGAAGAAAGTCCGCGGAGCGAAGATGCTGTCGCCGTAGCAGCTCGAGCTCGGACAGACGACGACGTCGAAGCCGTTCGCGGCCAGGAAATCCGAGGTGTAGAAGGGGTCTGGATCACGGCCCGGCTCGTCGCCGAGCGGAAAAAGGTATGCGCCGAACCGCTCCAGAATCGAGGCATCGAGCTCGTCCCTGGTCAGGCTTCCCCGGCCCCACACCTGGACCGTTCCGCAACCGTCGTACCTGTCATAGAGCCAGTCGAAGATCATGATCTTTCGCGACAGCTTGTCGAGGGCCTCGGGATGGTGGAGGACCATGTCGCCCCAGATCGCCGGGCGGATGCCCTTGTCGATGAGCGGCCGGCTCATGGCATTGATGTGGTCGATGTACAACTCGGACAGCGAATGCTCGGCGGCATAGGCCCGGCAACGGGGGCATTCGCCCAGAGTGTAGGCCTCGTCCGCGCCCAGGTGGAAATAGCGGATGGGGCCGAAAACGTCCAGATACTCCTCGATCCATTTCGTCAAAAAGGCCACGACCTCGGGGTTTCGCGGGCAGTACTGGTCGATCCTTCCCGGGACCTCGGCCAGCGGTTTGTAGCGCTCGTTCTTGAGCACGTACTCGCAATGGCCGATCGTCTGGAGAAGGGGGATCGGCTCGAGGCCGAGGGACCGGCTATAAGCCAGGATGTCCTTGAATTGGTCCTTGGTAAAGGCGTCCGGCGAAACACACTCTGGGCAGGTCTCCCAGCGGATATTGTTCTCGACCTCCCAGACGATCGCGTTGTAGCCCTTCGCGGCCAGCGCCTTCAGCTCGCTCTTGAGGGTGGGCCCGCGGAACTGGGCGATGTTCATATCGATATGAAAGCCCGCCAGACGCGAAGGCCCGGCGGCCGCGGCCGGCTTCTCCCGGCAGGCGGCGGACCCCGCGATGGCGAGAGCGAGAACGGCCAGCCAAAGACGCCAAATCGTCGATGGGGACATCGGCAGAACTCCTTTGCGGCACTATATCGCCAGCCGCTCGACGATGTCAACGCGGGGTCCCGCCGGTCCCCAAGTCGATTGACAAGTCGTCGGGGCAGCGTCTAGAGTAGGGGCGGTAACCTCGGCGAAAGGAGCCGGCCGGACGATGGGCTTCGAAGATGGGCTGAGGCCGTTCCTGAACGGGCAGGCCGATTGGGCCCGCGATATTCTGTGCCGACTGATCGAGTTTCGCAGCACGCCCGGCGCGGAGGATGGCGTCCAGGCTTTCCTTTTCGACCTGCTTTCGAGCGCCGGCTTGCCGGCCCGGCCCGTATCCATCGATGAGGCGATCACCGCCGACCCGGACTACACTCCCGTTCCCGGCCATGAGAGCTATCGAGGGCGTCCGAACATCCTCGTCACGCTCGAGGGCGCAGGCGGCGGCCGAAGCGCCATCGTCAACACCCACACCGACATCGTTCCCGCCCCGGAGGGAATGTTCACGGCGACGACGGAGAACGCTCTCGTCCGCGGCCGAGGCGCATGCGACGCCAAGGGTCAGGTCGCAACTCTGCTTCTGACGCTCAGGGCGCTCCGGGAGCTCGGCGTTCGGCTCGCCGGGGACATCGAGGCCCAATTCGTCATCGAGGAAGAAGCCGGGGGGAACGGCTCCCTTTCGGCCATAGCAGGCGGCCGGCGGGCCGACGCCGCAGTCGTCCTCGAACCGACGGGGCTCGTCGTGCGTTCCGCCAACCGCGGTGCGGCCTGGTTCCGGCTCTCGGTCGCCGGCCGGTCGGTCCACATGGGCCGCTATCGCGAAGGCGTGAGCGCCTTCGACGAACTGCTGAGCCTCATTCCCCTTCTCAAAGACTATGAATCCGGCCTGCGCGAAGCTTCCAAGGGAACGCCCGGCTTCCCCGACGACCCGAGCCCGGTCGTCGTCAACATCGGCCGGGTCAGGGCTGGAGATTGGCCCTCGACCGTGCCCGGCGAGTGCGTGGCCGAGGGCGGGATCGCGTTCCTCCCCAACCGGACGGCCCGGCGGATCGAGGCAGAGGTCCAAGTCCTGATCAGGGACCGGGCGACGCCCTGGGCCCGCGAGCACGCCCGGTTCGAGCTCGCGGGTCTCCGCAACGAGGCCTTCGAGACCCCGGCCGGTCACCCGGCGGTCAGGGCCTTCCGCGATGCGGCCGAAGAGGTCCTGGGCCCGCATCCCGCCGAAGGCTGGAACGCGTCCTGCGACGCCCGGCTCTTCTTTCACCGGGGCGGCATGCCGACGCTCGTCTTCGGCGCCGGGGACCTCGGTCACGCCCATTCTCTCGAAGAGCGGATCGACATGGGCGATATCATCCGGGCCGCCGAGGTGCTGGCCAAATTCCTGGTGCGCTGGTGCGGCGCCGGAGGAAAGGAGCAGGGACATGCCAGTTAGGATCGCCGTCGTGGGGGCGGGGAAGTTCGGCCAAACCCACCTCGATGTTTTCACTCAGCTCGGCGACGAGGGCATCGAGTTGGCCGCGATCGCCGAGGCGGACCCGGCCCGGGCCGAGGCGCTGCGGGCCCGTTACGGGATCCCCGTATACGCCGACCACCGGGAAATGCTGGCGAAGGCGCGGCTGGACGCGGTCAGCGTGGCCACGCCCGACCACCTTCATCGCGACATCGTCATCGACGCCGCCGCGGCGGGCAAGCACATCCTCGTGGAGAAGCCGCTCGATGTGACCGTCGAAGGCGCGGAGGCCATGGTCCGGGCGGCCCGGGACGCCGGCGTGCTTCTCCAAGTCGACTTCCACAAACGCTACGACCCCGACCATCAGACGATCGAGCGGCGGGTCCGATCGGGCGACCTCGGCGACGTCCTCTACGGCAGCGTCCATATGGAGGACCGCATCGAAGTCCCTGTCGAATGGTTCCCCCACTGGGCCGCAGCGTCGTCCCCGGCCTGGTTCCTGGGCGTCCACTTCTACGACCTGGTGCGCTGGATCCTCAAGTCGGAAGCGAAGACCGTCTACGCCACAGGGACGAAGGCCGCCCTCCTGCGGGACCACGGCCTCGACACCTACGACTGTGTCAACGCCAAAGTCGACTTCGTGAATGGAGCCGCCTTTTCGTTCGACACGAGCTGGGTCCTGCCGAAGGAGTTCGAAGCCATCGTCAACCAGGGCCTCCGGATCGTCGGCACGAAGGGCGTTTTCGAGTGCGACAGCCAGGACCGCGGCACCCGTTCCTGTATCGGCGGCGAGGGCATGGCCACGTACAACGCCAACTTCAAGCGCGAGACGATCGACCGGCGGGGCCGGCGGCTCCTTCGCGGCTACGGCATCGAGAGCATCGAGGATTTCGCCGGGAACGTCGCCTTCCTGCAGGCCGGCGGGCGCCTCTCCGACCTCGGGAAGGGCGTCTGGGCTTCGGGCGAGGACGGGCTCGAGACGACGCGCATCGCCGTCGCCGTCCATGAGAGCCTGGCCACCGGCCGCGTGGTCCGGCTGAGGTAGAGCCATGGCCGTCTACGACCTGACTCCCGTCGAAGTGCCGCATGTCGAGACGAAGTACCGGACGATCCGGACGAAGATCCCCGTCCCGGAATCCATCCCCCTGTTCGAGGCCCTGGCGGCAAGCGAGCCGCGGTCGATGGCCGGCCAGCCGCCCGTCGTCTGGCACAGGGCCGAGGATTTCACCGTCTACGACAAGTGGGGCAACCGCTGGATCGACTGGTCGAGCTGCGTCCTTGTCGCCAACGCCGGACACGGCCGGCCGGAGATCCGGGAGGCCCTGAAGCGGATCGTCGACCAGGAGCTCATCGCGAGCTATGTCTTCGTCCACGAACAGCGGGCCGAGCTCTGCGCCATGCTGAGGGCGCTCTCCCCCGACCCAGAGGGCTATCGCGTCTTCCTGTTGTCCACCGGAAGCGAGGCCACGGAAAACGCCATCAAGCTCGCCCGGACCTATGCTCTGGAAAAATACGGCCCGGGGCGCGGTCGCATCGTCTCTTTCAAGAACGCCTTCCACGGCCGGACCATGGGGGCGCAGCTCGCGGGCGGGATGGACGGCCAAAAGAAGTGGCTGGGCGTCCCCGACCCCGCCTTTTTCCAGGTCCCGTTCCCGGACGGCTACAAGAACACGGATATGAGCTTCGATCTGTTCTTGTCCACCCTCGCTGGGAAAGGGATCCGGCCCGGCGAGATCGCCGCGGTCATGACCGAAAGCTACCAGGGCGTCGGGCCCGATTTTTTGCCCGTCGAATATGCCGGCCGGCTCGAAACGTTCTGCCGCGAGAACGACATCGTCACCATCTTCGACGAGGTCCAATCGGGCTTCGGCCGGACCGGGAGGATGTTCTGCTACGATCACTACGGCGTCAAGCCGGACCTTATCTGTTGCGGCAAGGGCATCTCTTCGTCTCTGCCCATTTCGGCCGTCATCGGCCGCAAAGACATCATGGAGCTCTATCCGCCCGGGGCGATGACGTCCACCCATTCGGCCTCCCCCCTGCCCGTTGCCGCGGCCATCGCCAACCTCAGGATACTCCTCGACGAGAACCTGGCCGGACGCGCGGCCCGGATGGAAGGAGTGCTCATGCCCCGTCTCGCCCGGATCCAAGCCAGGCACGCCTCGAGGCTCGGCTGCCTTCAGGGCAAGGGACTCGTCGCCGGGATCCAGGTCGTCCAGGCCGGAACGAAGACCCCCGACCCCGCTACGGCCCTGGCCATCAATGTCGCCAGCATGCGCAAAGGGGTGCTCATGTTCGCCCCGGTGGGGATCGCCGGGGAATGCCTGAAGATCGCCCCGCCGTTGACCATCGCCGAGGACGCTCTCGTCGAATCGGCCGAGGCCTTCGGCGAGGCCGTTGAAGAGGTGCTGTCATGACCGAAGATCTGTTCGGACTGAAAGGAAAGACCGCCGTCATCACGGGAGGCGGGGGCGTCCTGGGCGGGGCCATGGCCATCGCCCTGGCCGAGCGCGGAGCCGGAGTGGCCCTCCTTGATATCCGGGAGAGCGCGGCCGGCGAGGCCGCGGCCAGGGTCGCGGCCGCCACCGGAGGCCGGGCGATCGGCGTCGCCTGCGATGTCCTGGACGAGAAAAGCCTGGCGGCGGCCGCCGGCGATGTCGTCCGCGAATTAGGGCGCGTCGATATCCTGATCAATGCGGCCGGGGGGAATGCGCCCATGGCGACCACGTCCAAAGAGATGGCCGAACCCGGCGACCTCCCCGGCGCCGGAGGCGCCTCGCGGACGTTTTTTGACCTCGACGTGGCGGCCCTGCGCAAAGTTATCGACCTGAATCTCCTGGGGACCATTCTCCCCTGCCGGGTTCTGGGGCGGGAGATGGCCGGGCGCGGCGGAGGAGCGATCGTCAACATTTCCTCGATGACCGCTTCGAGACCGCTGACCAAGATCCCGGCCTACTCCGTGGCCAAAGCGGGCGTTTCCAATCTGACCCAGTGGCTGGCGACCCACTTTGCTCCGCTCCACATCCGGGTCAACGCCATTGCCCCCGGGTTCTTCCTGACCGAACAGAACCGCTTCCTGCTCACGGACGAGAAGACGGGCGGCCTGACCGCAAGGGGCGGGGCCGTCATCGCCCACACGCCTCTCGGCCGTTTCGGGACCCCTCACGACCTGGCCGGGGTCCTCATCTGGCTCGTATCCGACGCGTCCTCCTTCGTGACCGGCACCGTCATCCCTGTCGACGGCGGTTTCTCGGCATTCAGTGGGGTCTAGGAGCGCCATGATCACAAAGAAAGCCATCCCGGCGGCCATGAAAGCCGTGGTGCTCGAAACGCCCCGGCGATTGGCCCTGCGCGAGATCCCGGTCTGGCCGATCGATTCCTACGGCGACCCGGACCTGGTCCTCGTCAAGGTCGAGGCCTGCGGCGTCTGCGGCTCCGATTTCCGGTACTATGCCGGCGAGAATCCGTGGGCCATGCATACACTCGGCTGGCATGTCGACAATCCGCCGGGGATCGTCCTCGGACACGAGTACGCCGGCGAGGTCGTGGCCGTGGCGGACGCGAAAAACGAGCCCCTGCTCGGCAGGCGCGTCGCCCCTGTATGCTCGAAGGTATGCGGACGATGCCCCGACTGCCGCGCAGGGAGAACCCAGCTCTGCCCGAACACCGTCCATATGGGCCACGGCCAGGGCTGGGGAAAACGGGATTACTATCCCGGGGCGTACGCCCAATATGTGCCGGCTTGGGGCAGCGGCTGTTACGTCATCCCCGACCGTTTGAGCTTCGGGGAAGCGGCGATGATGGACATCCTGGCTGTCTGCGTCCATGTCGCCCACCAGGGCCGAGTCCGACCGGGTCGCCCCATCCTGATGATGGGCGCGGGCCCGGCCGGGAACGGCATCGCTCAGGCCGCGCGGCTCCTCGGCGCCAGCCGGGTCGTGGTCATGGACATCGCGGACCTTCCCCTCGAGATGGCCAAGAAGGCGGGATTTGACATCGTCGTCGACGCACGGAAAAAAGCGTCCGCGGCCCTTGCCGCCGAGCTCATGGCACTCGCCCCCGAAGGTTTCGGCACCGTCTTCGACAGTGTCGGCGGCCGGGACAGTTTCGATCTCGGATTATCGGTTCTAGCGAAAAATGGGACCCTCGTCAACATGGCCGTGCATGATCTGGACATCCCGGTGAACTTCCTCCGCCTCGGGAGCGAACGGCGGATCACGACGAGCTCGAACTTCGCCACGGGCGATTACCCCATCGCCTTGAGCTGGCTCGACAGCGGTCGTTTCCAGGTCAAAGACTGGTTGACCGAGGTCAAGCTGGAGAATATTCCCGGCCTCTTCGCTCAAGCGGACACGTCCGGCCGTACCGCGTTCAAATTCGTGATCACAAGCTTTTGAGCGCCCGACGAAAGCTCAGACGCCAGGGTATTTGCGCTTGGCAAAATAGATGATCTCGGGGTGCTTCTTGTAGCCGAGCTTCTCGAAGACAGCCATGGAGACGGCGTTATCGTCTTCGATGAGGCAGGCCAGGATGTCCATCCCCTGGGATTCGAGCCAGCTTTCGGCGGCGCGGACAAGCCGGGCGCCGATCCCCTTTTTCCTCAGGCCGGCATCGACGGCCAGCCGGTTGATCCAGCCCTTGCGGCCGTCGTGCGTCGCGAGCACTGTCCCGATGACTCGGCCACCCGCCCCATCCTCGGCCACGAGGAAGCGGACGTTCGATAGCCCGATTTGACGGGCGATGTTCTCACGGCTGTCCCGGCCTTGGGGCTTTAGGGGAAGGCCGCCTTCGGCCCAAAGCGCCATGACCCGGTCGTAGTCTTCGATCCGGAATTCCCTGATCTCGAGACCGCCAGCCCGATCGCGATCGCTCTCCGGCATCCTCTCTCCCCTTCCGGCCGTCACGCCATCGTGCTCGACCGCCTCCTCGTCAGCGGACGAAGAGCATAAAGACTCCGATGGCCACCGCCGAGGCGGCGAGCCCCGTCATGATGGCGGTCTGCCAGGACTTCTTATGAATCGTGCGTGCGGCCAGGACGAACCGGGCGATGGCCCACAAGGCGGCCGCCGCGTAGATCCCGAGATAGAGCGTCTGCCAGACGCCCGGGTTGGACAGGATGTCGACCCATTCCGCTTGACCCATGCCAAGGACGGCGAAGGCGGCCTCGATGGCCAAGGGAACCCAGGCCAGGAAGAGAGGCGCGCCCCACGCCCGGGAAGCTTTGACCAGGACGTCGCTCCGGTGACTTCCCTTAGTGCCGAGTGCAAGAAGCACGCCCGAGGCCAGGACCCAGACGGCGAAGACGAGCGGCAGGATGAAAAAGATCTGCCAGGCGTAGTAATTGTCGACGTCCAGCCCGGCGATGACCGGGGCCGTCGGTGCGGATCCGGCGATGGCCAGCACGGCCGACGAAAGCGCGTAGGCAAGCCCCGCGAGCCCCAAGAAGAGCGCGGCGCGACGGAGCGGATGCCGCTTCTTAAAGGCGCGGTTCTTGGATTTCAAATTCCGGAAAAAGCTCTCCTTCATGACGTCCTTCATTAAGTCACCAGCAGGTGTTTGCTGGCGAAATTGGGGTCGGTCGTCAGGTTGATGCCGAACCGCCGCAGCCCCGAATCGTCCCCGGGCGATGGGATGTGGGTGATGTGGACCTCCGAGCCTTGGAGCTCCTTCATCCTCTCCAAGGCCAGGTGGGCGGTCGGATTGGCGGCCGCGTTGATGCTCAGGCAGATGAGGACCTCGGACAGGTCGAGGCTGACGGACTTGGCCCCGAAGACGCTCTTCTTGAGCTCTCCGACCGACTCGACGATCGAGGGCGAGAGGAGCGGGATCTTGTCCGGGATCCCGGCCAGCGTCTTGACGGCGTTGAGGATGAGCGCCGCCGCGGCGTGCATGAGGGGAGAATTCTTTCCCGTGACGATCGTGCCGTCATGGAGCTCGATCGCCGCGCCGACGAAGACGCCCTTGTTCCCCTTCCCGGCGGCCTGGGCCTCTTCGGCCGCCCGGCGGGCCGCGACGACCACGCGCCGGTCCTCGGGTTTGACGCCGAGCTCCCTCATCAGCAGCTCGGCCCGCTGGACGGTCTCCTGCTCGACAAAGCCCAGCGTGTATTCGCAGGAGTAGCGGAAAAAGCGCCGGATGAGCTCCTGCTTGGCCGCCTCGCGGACGACCTCGTCGTTGATAATGCCGAACCCGGCGGCGTTGCAGCCCATGTCGGTCGGCGACTTGTAGAAAGACGGGCCGCCTGTGATCTTTTCGAGGATGCGCTTGAGGACGGGAAAGACCTCGACGTCGCGGTTGTAGTTGACGGCGACCTTGCCGTAGGCCTCGAGGTGAAAGGGATCGACCAGGTTGAAATCGCAGAGATCGGCCGTGGCCGCCTCGTAGGCGACGTTGACGGGATGCTTGAGGGGCAAGTTCCAGATCGGGAAGGTCTCGAACTTGGCGTAGCCCGAGGCCGAGCCCCGGCGGTACTCATGATAGATCTGGGAGAGACAGGTGGCCAGCTTGCCGCTTCCGGGCCCGGGCCCGGTGACGATGACCAGGGGGTGCTCGGTCTCGATGTAGTCGTTCGCCCCGTAGCCCTCGTCGCTGACGATGACATCGACGTCGGTCGGATAGCCCTTGGTGAAGCGGTGGGTATAGACACGGATGCCCTGCCGC
>JADGNU010000281.1 GCA_017883305.1 Candidatus Aminicenantota bacterium
GTCCGGTGCTGAAGGCGGCGTCGACGCTGAGGGCATCGGTGCCCGTCTCCATGCAGATGATCCCCGACGGCCCGTCGGTCCTTTCGAGGACCACGGCCGCGGAGCCGTCGCCCCAGAGGTCGGCGTTCGTGTCGGTGAAATCGAGAAGCCGGCTGAGGACCTCGGCGCCGAGAGCGAGGCCGTAGCGGCATTCCGTCTCGCTGAAAAGGAGGTGCTTGCGGACGAGGTCGGCGGCGTACAGGCCGCTCGTGCAGGCCGCCAGGAGATCGAAGGCCGGGATGCGCAGCGCCGTCCGTGCGTCCTTCTCAGGGAGCCGGCCAGAGTCGATCTCGCCCTTGATGGCCTTGTTCAGGACCATGCAGGCGGTCGACGGGAACAGGGCCTCCGGGGTCGAGCTGCCGATGGCCAGGATGCCGACGTCCTGCCAGCCGATGCCGGCGTCGGCCAGGGCCCGGCTGGCGGAGATGAACGCGAGGTCGGACGTATTGACCGTGTCGTCCACCCAGCGGCGTTCGCGGATGCCGACGAGGTCGACGATCTTCTGCGGGGTCAGCTCGTCGGGCCCCCACGGCCGGTCGGTCCCGGGCTTGATGGCGCCGTGGGCCAACAGGATGCGGACGATCTCGTCGTTGGTAACGGTCCTCCCGGGAACATCCGTTCCCGGCAGGCATTTTCCGGTGCCGGCGATCCTTACTCGCATATCCGCATTTTATCCATAGTTCGAATATTATTGCTGGACCGAGGAACGATGTCAAATTGACCGGGCCCCGGCTTTCTGCTAAATAGGGGACGACCATGAACGATAAGCCACTCGAGGGCGTCCGCATCCTCGACCTGTCACGCCTTCTCCCCGGGCCCTTCTGCACGCTCATCCTGGCCGATCTCGGGGCCGAGATCATCAAGGTCGAAGACCTGGAAGGCGGCGATTACATCCGGGCCATGGCCCCTTTCATCGACGGCCAGAGCGCGTATTTCCTGGCCCTCAACCCGGGCAAGAAGAGCATCTCCCTCAATCTCAAGGATCCCGCCGGCAAGGAGCTGTTCCTGAAGCTTGCGGCCACGGCCGGGGTCATCGTCGAAAGCTTCCGGCCGGGCACGGTCGACCGGCTCGGCATCGGGTACCAGGTGGTCAAGTCCGTCAATCCCCGCATCGTCTATTGTTCGATCTCGGGCTTCGGCCAGGACGGGCCGGACCGGGACCGGGCCGGACACGATCTCGACTTCATCGCCCGCTCCGGCCTCCTCGGCCTGTGCGGACGGCCCGGGACGGTCCCGGCGATCCCTCCCGTCCAGATCGCCGACCTGAGCTCGGCGATGTACGCTGCGGCCGGCATCCTGGCCTACCTGCGGGAGGCCGAGCGGACCGGCGAGGGCCGCGCCCTTGACATCGGCATGCTCGACAGCGCCATGTCCTGGATGGTCATGCCCGCCGCCGAATATTCCGCGGGCGAGCGCGGCGGACGGGGGCGCCTGCCTCTCACCGGGAAGCATCCGTGCTACAACGTCTACCGGACGCGCGACGGCCGGGACGTTTCGCTGGCCGCGCTCGAATCAAAATTCTGGTGCGCCTTCTGCGGCGCGGTCGGCCGCGAGGACCTGCTCCCGCTGCAGTTCTCGGAGCGGCCCGAGGATTTCGCCAAATTCGAAGCCCTGTTCGCCGGGCGCACGGCGGACGAGTGGAAGACGCTGCTCAAAGGGGCCGATTTCTGCTGTGAGGTCGTGCCCTCCCTCAGCGAAGCGCTGGACGATCCCCAGGTCAAGAGCCGCGGACTCGTCATCGCTCCATCCGCCGGCGAACCGTCCGTCATCCGGATCGGACATCCGCTCCGGGACAGGGGAGTAGGGCCCGGCGCCTGCCCCGGGCACGGCGAGCACACGGCCGAGATCCTGGCCGAGCTCGGGGTGTCCTCTTCGAAGATGGATGAGCTCGAGGCGGCCGGTGCCATCCGCCGGGGCGGCTGAGACGGGCGCCCGTGGATGAGTTCAAGACCGGGACCGAGACGGCCTTCCGCAAGAACGCCGCGGACTTCTTCGCCCGCTTGCCGGGTCCCGGACCTGCGGGAGCCGCAACGGAAATCGAAGCGATCTGGCACGACCTCGACGGCTCACAAACCGGCGCCAACGAAGCGGCCTCCCCCGGCAGCCGCCTGAGCCGGCACGTTTCGATCCTGGAGGAGGCCGCCCGTCACGACCCGAGGCTCGGGCGCGACCTGCTCGCCTGGCGCGCAGCCGCCGCTCCTTCGGATCCTGTCGAGGCGATCGCTTGCCGTTTGGGCCGGGCGGCCGGCGCAGCGGCTCACGTCCTCGAGGCCGGGGCCAGCGCCGCGCGGGAAAAGGGCTACTACTCCAGCAGCCTCATGGACTTCCGAGGGGCCCAGGAACGGCTGGCCGGTCTCGTCTCGGGGGCCGAGCTGGCCCGCCTCGGAGCCTGCCGGCTTTGCCGTCTCCTCGAAAAGGGTCAGACGGAAAGGGCCGCCCTCGAGTCGGGGGCCCTCGGTGCCCGCGCTGCGGCGCTTGAGGCCGACGTCAGGTCCGTGGCCGGCTCCCTGCTCGGTCAATCCTGGGTCGATGCCCGCCTGGACGCGGACGAAATCCTATACGCCGACGAAAGGACACCGTGATGAAACTCGAAACCCTCTACAAAAGGGCCGTCGCGGCCGGCATCGCCAAGGACCCTCGGGGCCCCGCGGCCGTCCAGCGCCTTCTCGACGAAGAGCGGGCCAAGTCGGAAACGCTCAAAGACGACGAGCGCGACGCTTGGGAGGCCGACCGCCTGTTCAATCCCTTCGCCGACACGCGCCTCCTCGCCGGCGACCCGTCCGCCGAAGTGAAAAAGGCGATGGTCGGCATCGACATGGACGCCGCGGAGCTCGTCCTGGCCCACACCCTGAACAGGGACCGGGCCGCTGCGATCGATGTCGTCATCGCCCACCATCCCCAGGGCGTCGCCATGGCCCAGCTTCCCGCGGTCATGCGGGTCCAATCGGACATGCTGGCCGCTCACGGGGTCGCCATCGCCGTCGCCGAGCAGCTCCTGGAGACGAGGATGAGCGAGATCGAGCGCCGCGTCCTGCCCGCGAATCACACCCGGGCCGTCGACGCGGCCCGGCTGCTCGGCCTGCCGATGATGTGTCTGCACACACCGGCGGACAATTGCGTCAACACGTATCTCGAGGAGCTCTTCGAGAAGGCGAAGCCGTCCCGGCTCAAGGACCTGATCGATCTCCTGAAGAAGATCCCGGAGTACCGGGCGGCCGTCCGCCGGATGGCCGGGCCGAAGATCGTCAGCGGCAGCGAGGCCACCCACTGCGGCCGGATCTCCGTCGAGATGACGGGCGGGACCGAGGGCGTCAGGACGATCTACGAGTCGTACGCCGCCTCGGGCGTGAGCACGATCGTCAGCATGCACATCAGCGAGGAGGCCCTCGAGAACGCCAAGAAGTCCCATCTCAACATCGTCCTGGCCGGCCACATCTCGAGCGACACGCTGGGGCTGAACCTGCTCTTCGACGAGGTCGAAAGGGAGGAGCGGATCGAGTTCGTCGGCGTTTCGGGGTTCTCGAGGATCAGGGCTTCGGAGCGCTAG
>JADGNU010000282.1 GCA_017883305.1 Candidatus Aminicenantota bacterium
GCCCGTAATACGATGACATGTGGTATTCGTCCATGTCCCGCATCCGGACAGCGTTGATGACGACGCCGAGGTCCTTGATCTTGTGCGCCTCCAGCTTCTCCTGCGCCCGCTTCAAGGCCTCCCGAGGGGTCTTGCCCCGCCGGACGACCATGATCGCTCCGTCCAGGCGCGATCCGACGACGAGCGCATCGCTCACAGCCAGGCAAGGCGGCGTATCCACGATGATGAAGTCGAAATCCTTCTTGAGCTGGGCGATGAGCGCCGTCATCTTGTCGGATCCCAGGAGCTCGAGGGGATCGGGCGGCACGGGCCCGGCGTTGATGACGAACAGCGTCGGGATGGGCGTCGCCCGCAACAGGTCGTCCATGGCCAGGCCGGACATCAGGTACTTCGTCAGCCCGTTCAGGTTCTTGATCCGAAAGACCTTGTGCAGGCGGGGCTTGCGCAGGTCCGCGTCGATGATCACGACACGCTTGCCGGCCTGGGCCAGGGAGGCGGCCAGGTTGCAGGCGGTCGCGGTCTTTCCATCTTGGGGCAGCGGGCTCGTGACCGCCAGCGCCCTCCGGTTCGTCTCCTCCATCGAGAAGAGCAGGGCGGTCCGGATCGAACGATACTGCTCGGCGAAGGGCGAGTCGGGGGAGAATTGGACGAAGAGGTCCAGGGGTTCGCCCCGGCCTCCTTTGCGCTCGAACCGTTTCTCGCCGACCGAGGACCAGACCACCGCCCCCTTCTCTCCGGCCGCGCCCTTCTCTTCTTCGGCCGGCGACGCTCCCCTCCCCGATCTGTCCTTGGGGAAGGTCGGGACCATGCCCAGGGTGGGGACGCCGGCATATTTCCGGACATCCTCGGAATCCTTCACCGTGACGTCCAAGTTCTCGTAGAGCAAAGCCAGCCCCAGGCCGAGGAACATCCCGACCATCAGGCCGAGGACCATGTTTTTCGCGGTGTGAGGGCCGCTCGGCAACATGGGGATCTCGGCCCTGTCGACAACATAGATGTTCGACGCCCGGAAGCCCTTCAAACGGGACGAAACGTCGGCTTCGCTCTTCCTCGTCATCAGCGCGTCGAGGAGGTTTTTGGAGTTCTGGATCTCAGTGAGGAGGGCGTTGTACTCGATGGCGCTATTGTTTTGCTGGAACGTAATTCCCTTCTGTTGGTTGAAGGCATAAGCCAGGCCCTGTTCGTACCTCAAAGCGGCCTGGTAGTCGGTGTAGGCCCGGTTGATCAGAGCTTTGGTTTCATCCTCCAGGGCCTTCTTGGCCGAATCCAATTCGGCCTTGATCTGTTGGACCCTGGGCATATCGGGCAGGTAGGTCTCACTGGCTTTCGCGAAATCCCTGGACAGCCGGCTATAGTCCTCGGACAAACGCTGGATCACCGAGTTGTTGAGGCCGCTGGGGATGTAATCGGGCCCGGCATTCCTGATCTCGTTGTAATAGGTCTCCTTGTTGATGCGGTCGATCTGGGCCTGGGTCAAACCCCGGTTCAAATCGCCGAGCTTCTCGACGACCGTATTCTCGCTGTTGTTCAAGGCGACGATGTTCTTCGACTGCCCGTAGGCTTGGAGCTTGTTCTCGTTGGCCTGGATCTCGTTTCTCACCGTCGTGATCTGGGAAGCGAGGAAATCTGTGGCCTGCTCGCTCGCCTGGTACTTCCGATCGACGTCCATCTGGATATAGGACTCGATCAGGGCGTTCAGAATGTCGGCGGCGAGCTTGGGATCGCGGTAACCGAAGCTGAGGTCCACCAACCGCGTCTTGCGCAGGGGCTGGATGCTGAGGTGATTCAGGAGCCAGTCGGCGAGCTTGCGGCGGAGAAGCGGGTCGACCTTCGGGTCCACGCCGGGACGGATCCCGCCCTTGAGGACGTTATCAACGAACGCCTTGTTCTCGTATAGCTTGATCCGATCGATGGTGTCCCCGGCGAGGGATCGGCTCTGGAGGAGCTTGTATTGGGTCTGATAATAGTCGTCGCTGAGCGGCTCGAGTTGCAGCATGTTCTCGAAGCTCAGGATGTTGGGCTCGCGCTCGATAAGGATCTGGCCCTTGGCGGTGTAGGTCGGGGTGGTCAGGAGCGAGATCACCGTGACAGCGACGAACACGGCCAGGGCCGCGCCCAGGACGATCCATTTCCTCTTCAGGAAGATCTGCCACAGCTCCCGAAGGTCGATCCCCTGCCCGTCCGTCGATCCAGCCTTATCGGTCGTTTTCATGTTGGCCACTCTCTTGCCTCGGGTCTATCTGGAATTGCGAAAATGAACCCGATTCACTCTACCACCTCTGCCGGGAATTTTTCAAGTTCCCGCGGGCAGCGAGAGGGCTGGCCGGAAGCCCGGATGGTCTCTTTCCCGAGATCAGTGGAGGATGATATGGGGCGCGAGGGTCTTGCGGCTGGGCCGCACCGTCACCGGTTGTCCTTTCGTGCTGACTTCGATCTTTTTCGACATGCGGGCCATCGCAAAACGGCGGTCCCGGACGGTGAGGGTCACGGAATAGGAGCCGGCCGTCCTATAGGTATGATCGGGGTTCTGGGCGGTGGACGTGTTCCCGTCGCCGAAGTTCCATCTGTAACTGTAAGAGCCGGAACCGCCGTTGGCGGTCGCGGCGAATTTCACCGGGAGGGGCGCCTGGCCGACGGGCGGGGACGCGGCGTAGTTGGCGTTGAGGGCCGTCGGAGCCTGAGCGGTCGCGTTGACGATCAGGTCATAATTAGCCGTCGTGGCCGTCCGGTCGGAGACCGTGAGCTTGACGGCGTAGGTGCCGGCCGACGCGTAAGTGTACGAAGGATTCTGGGAGGCCGAGGTGCCGCCATCGCCAAAGCCCCAGCTGTAGGTGTAGGGGGAGGAACCTCCGTTGGCGCTGCCCGTGAAGGTCACCGTGAACGGAGCCTGCCCGGTGACCGAGGACGACCCGATATAGGCCGTGAGGACGGAGTCGATCGTCGCGTCGGCCGCCACGCTGACCGTCGCCGTGGCGCTCGTCCGGTTGCCGTCGATAGCCGTCAGGGTGGCCATATAGCGGCCGGACGAGGCGTAGATGTGGGAGGGGTTCTGGGACGAGGAGCTGTCGCCATCACCGAACGTCCACTGATAGGTGTAAGGGGCCGCGCCGCCACTGGCGCTCCCGGAGAAGCTCACCGTAAGCGGGCTCTGCCCGGACGTCGGGGTGCCGGAGGCCGAGGCCGTCAAGTTCGCGGGCCCGCCCGAGCCATTGAAAGCGCCGATGTCCGGGGGGTTCCCTCTCGGGGTCATCGTGAAGTCTTCCGCCACTTGGCTTAAGACGATCGCCTTGCCACGGGCCGGCGAGGTCTCCTGGATCTTGAACCATCCGGGCGAGAGCTCCCCGGCCACGGTCGATCCCGTCTTCAAAATCTGGGGATTGCCGATGACGTCTCCCGTTCCCCGGCATCCGGAGAGCGGCAGCTGCGACCAGTTGTTCGTCCCGAACGACACCCCCGTCGCTTCCATGTGGCTGATGGGGACTCCGTCTTCCTGGAGGATGATGTTATTGACGAAGAGGCCTCCGGTCGATGACCCGGACAGAA
>JADGNU010000008.1 GCA_017883305.1 Candidatus Aminicenantota bacterium
TTCTATAAGAAGTTCTTTGTCGCCGACAACTGTGCTCTGGCTGTCGTGGGGGATTTCGCAACGGCCGACATGGAGTCCCGGATCCGGGAGATCTTCGGACCGCTGCCGAAAACGGGCTTCAAGCCGGACGCCTTTCCGATGGCCGCCCCTCTCAAAAAGAGCAGCAGCCGTCGCCTCGAGCGCGACGTTCGCGCCGGCTACCTCTTTATCGGCTTCGAGGCCCCCGATTACAACAACGCCGACCAATACGCCATGAACGTCCTCGTCGAGGCGCTCGGCCGCGGCGTGAATCCCCTTCTGGGCGCCTATCTGCACGGCCAGCGAGACTCCGTCCAGAACGTCTCCATGAGCTATCTCGCGTACAGGTTCGGCGGCGCGGCCATCGTGTCGGTCAAGGCCGATCCCAAGGACCTGGCGGCCGTGGAGCGGGCCGCGGTCTCGTTTCTCAAAAGGGCCCACAATGAATCGTATTCGAAAAAGGATTTTCTCTCGCCGGAGGCGGAGATGGCCGCGTTCGATTATCTGGAGATGGCCAAGAACCAGATCCGCTTCGGCTCCGTCCGGGCTGAAGAGTCCGGCCTTCAGCTGGCCGGCTCGCTCGTCCGGTTCATGCTGCTCAACACCCGTGAGAACCCGGGCCGCTATCTCGACGGCATCGCCAAGGTCGATTCGGGCGATCTGCGCAGGACCGCCTCTCGCTATCTCGGCCGCGGCGAATACGCCGCGGTCTCCATCGTCCCCGGAAAGGAAAAGAAACGATGAGCGCCCCGGCCGCCCGGCGAGGACGCTCGGCGCTTGTCGTGCTGGCCGTTCTGGCCGCTGCCGCGGGCGCGGCCCGCTCGGGCCGGACCGAGGACCCGCCTCGGCCTTGGTCGAGCGCACCCGAGCGATTCACCCTGGCGACAGGCGTTCCCTGCATCTACCAGAAGGACCCGGTCTCCCCGGTCACGGTCGTGGGACTCTTCATCGGCGGCGGCAAATCGGCCGTCCCGTCCGGCCTCGACGGCCTGGCCGCCATCTCGACCCGGCTTCTCCTGGAGATCCCCGATGAAAGCAAGATCCAGGACCTGATGGGCCAGGCGACCCGCCTGAGCTATGTCTGCCTCGAGGACAGCTCGATCGTCCTCATCGAATGCCTGACCGAGCACCTCGAGGACGCGCTGCCTTTGGCCGGCAAGATCGTCCAGGACCCTCTCATTTCGGGACTTCGCGTCAGCCGGGCCAAGGACCTCATGAAGGCCAACGGAAGGGCGGACGAGGACGACCCAGTCACGGTCGGCCGCAATGCCGTCTTCGAGACCTTCTTCGGCGGCGCCGGCTACGGCTCGGACCTCTACGGGACGGAGTCGAGCCTCAAGATTATCGGCAGGAAGGACATCGTTTCGTTCGTCCGCCGTTTCATCGTCAAGCCGAACGTCTTCTTTTGCGTCGAGACGGACCTCGACCGGGAGGTCATCGGCCGCCTTCTCGAAAAGTCCTTCGCGGCCTTCCCCACCGCGGTGGCCGCCGATATCCCGCGCCAGGATCCGGTCCTGCCGGTCGATCGCGACATCAGCCGGGAGAGGGAGACCAAACAGGCCTACGTGGGGCGGGCCTATGCCCTGCCCCGGGCCGGGCTCCCTGATATGGCCCGGGGGGATCTTCTCGAGACCCTGCTCGGCAAGGGGCCCGGTTCCCGTCTATGGGCCCTGAGGGAGGGTGAAAGACTCGCTTACAGCGTCGATGCCGACCTGACGTGGATGAAATCCGGAGGGCTGCTGATCGCCTATCTCGAGACGGGCCGGGCCAGAGGTGCGGAGGCCGCCGCGGCGCTCGACCGGACGCTCGAGTCCCTCCGGGAGAAGGGCGTGACGGCGGAGGAGATGGAGGCTACGCGGACGATGGCCCGGGCCCGCTTCCTGCGGGGCACGGAAGCGAAATCGCCGCGGCTTCGGACGCTCGGGCTCTTCGAGACCCTGGGCCTGGGCGCAGGATCCGCCGCAGCGCTTCTCGAAGCCTTCAACGCAGTGAAGATCGAGGAGATGAACGCCTTTATCCGTGAGGTCCTCGACCCCGCCCGGGCCCTGCGCGTCACCGTCGGTCCGGCGCCGGCCGAGCCGGCGGGCCGGTGACCTCTCCTCTTCACGACGCTTCTGTGAAGGCTATTCGGCCAGTTTCTTGTAAGTCTCGTAGCGCTTCCGGGATTCCACGGCGGCTCGGGCGAACAGTTCCTTGGCGATATCGGGGAACTGCTGAACGAGCGACTTGTAACGGACCTCGTTCTTGAGGAAGGCGTCGTATTCGAGCTTGGGCTCGCGGGAATCGAGCAGGAACGGGTTCTTGCCGTCCGCGGCCAGAAGCGGATTGAACCGATAGAGGGTCCAGTAGCCCGTGTCCACGGCCAGCTTCTCCTCCGCTTGGGACTTGCTCATGTCGATGCCGTGGTTGATGCAGGGCGAGTAGGCGATGATGATCGACGGCCCGGGGAACGCTTCGGCCTCGAGGAAAGCCCTGAGGCACTGGTTCATATTGGCCCCCATGGCCACCGAAGCGACGTAGACGTAGCCGTAGCTCATAGCCATCAAGCCGAGGTTCTTTTTGGAGGTCCTCTTGCCGGCCGAGGCGAACTTGGCCACGGAACCGGTCGGCGTGGATTTGGAGGCCTGGCCGCCCGTGTTGGAATAGACCTCCGTGTCGAGGACGAGGACGTTGACGTTTCGGTTCATGGCCAGGACGTGGTCGAGGCCGCCGTAGCCGATGTCGTAAGCCCAGCCGTCGCCGCCAATGCACCAAACGCTCTTTTCGACCAGGAAGTCCTTGAGCTCGTCGATCTTGGCGAGATAGGGCATGGAACCGTTGGCCTTGGCCAGGGCCTCGGGCAGGGCGGCCCGCACGGCCTTGGCGGCCGCCTTGGCTTCGGCCCCGACGTTTGTCCAAGCGGCCTTCATCTTGACCATCGCGTCGGCTAGTGCGGGGGTCGTCCCGACGCCGAGCTTTTGGATCTGGCGTATCGGCGCCGGAGCGGCCAGCGCGGCGTCAATCGAAGCGGCCAGCAGGCGCCGGTTGGCGTCGACCGCCAGGCGCATGCCGAACCCGTATTCCGCGTTGTCTTCGAACAGGGAGTTGCCCCAGGCCGGCCCCTTTCCTTCCGCCGTCATGCAGTAAGGGGACGTGGGGAACGTGCCGCCGTAGATCGAGGAGCAGCCCGTGGCGTTGGCGATGATCATCCGGTCGCCGTAGAGCTGGGTGGCCAGCTTGACGTAAGGCGTCTCGCCGCAGCCGGCGCAGGCGCCGCTGAACTCGAACAGCGGCCGCAGGAACTGGCTGCCCTTCAGCGTGTCGGGCTTGACGCCGTCGAGGACGTTGTCGGGGAGCCGGTCGAAGAACTCGGCCTTTTGCGTTTCACCGGCTGCCCGGAGCTCGGCGATCGGGGTCATGACCAGGGCCTTGGTCTTGGCCGGGCAGACCTGGGCGCAGGATCCGCAACCGACGCAATCCTCGATGTAGCACTGTTCGCGATAGCGGAGGTCACGGTCGTTCTTGGTGACGGACTTGAGGGTGGCGAAGCCCTCGGGCGCGCCGACGAGATCGGCCGGAGCGATTTGTTTGGCCCGGATCGTGGCGTGGGGGCAGACGAAGACGCACTGGTTGCACTGGATGCAGTTCTCGGGGATCCATTTCGGGCACTCGGTGGCGATGCCCCGTTTCTCGAGTCGCGCCGTGGCCGTCGGGGTCGCCCCGTCGAGGGGCATCTTGGAGACGGGCAGCAGATCTCCCTTGAACCGGGTGACCGGATCGATGACCTCCCGGGCGTAAGCGCTGGCGTTGTCGGGAACGATCTTGGTGACCGGGGCGGACTTCGTGATCTTGGCCGGCACCGGAACGGCCTCGAGGCCCGAAGCGGCCCGGTCGACGGCGTCCCAGTTCATCTGGACGACTTCCTTACCCTTGCGGCCGTAGGTCTTCTCGATGGCCTTCTTCATCAGCGCGATGGCCTCGGCCCCGGGCAGAACACCCGAGAGCTTGAAGAAGCAGGCCTGCATGATCGTGTTGATGCGCAGGCCCAGGCCGAGCTCGCCGGCCATCTTCAGGGCATCGATGGTGTAGACCTGGATCTTCTTGTCGATGATCGTCCGCTGCATGTCCTCGGTCAGGTGCTCGAAGGTGTCGGCGGCCTTCCAGTCGGAGTTGATGAGGAACGTCCCGCCCTCGCGGATGCCCTCGAGGATGTCCAGCCGTCCGATATAGGAGGGCTTGTGGAGAGCGACGAAGTCGACCGTGTTGAGGAAGTACTGCGACTGGATCGGATTCTTGCCGAAGCGCAGGTGGGAGATCGTGACCCCGCCGGACTTCTTGGAGTCGTACTGGAAATAGCCCTGGCCGTACATCTCGGTGTGGTCGGAGATGATCTTGATCGAGTTCTTGTTGGCGCCGACCGTGCCGTCCGAGCCGTAGCCGTAGAATTTGCAGCGGACCGTGCCCGGGAGCTCGGTGTCGAGGACCGGGCCGACGGGGATCGACGTGTGGGTGACGTCGTCGATGATGCCCACGGTGAAGCCGTGCGTGGCCTTGCCATCGAGGTGGTCGTAGACGGCCTTGACCATGGCCGGGGTGAATTCCTTGGAGGACAGGCCGTAGCGGCCGCCGATGACCTTGACCGGGCGTCCCGCCAGGGCCACGGCGACGTCGAGGTAGAGGGGCTCTCCGATCGAGCCGGGCTCTTTGGTCCGGTCGAGGACGGCGACCTTCTTGGCCGAAGCGGGCAGGGCTGCCGCCAGCGCGGCCACGTCGAAGGGCCGGTAGAGCCGGACCTTGATCAGGCCGAGCTTGGCCCCGCGGGCATTAAGGTGATTGATCGTCTCCTCGGCGGTCTCCGCGCCCGAGCCCATCATGATGATGACCTTGTCGGCGTCAGGGGCGCCGAAATAGTCGAAGAGGTGATACTGACGCCCGATGGCTCCGGCCACCTTGTCCATGTAGTCCTGGACGAGGCCCGGGCACTCGAGGTAGTACTTGTTGACGGTCTCCCTCCCCTGGAAGTAGACGTCGGGGTTCTGCTGGCCGACCTTCTGCATCGGCCGCTCGGGGTTGAGCGAGCGCTTCCGGAATTCCTCGAGGTACTGGGGCTCGAAAAGCCCCTTCAGCGTTTCGTAGGACACGACGTCGATCTTCTCCAGCACGTTGGAGGTGCGGAAGCCGTCGAAGAAGTGGAGGAACGGGATCTTGGTCCGCAGCGTCGCGAGATGGGCGACGATGGCCAGGTCCTGGGCCTCCTGGACGGAGCCGGCGCAGGTCATGGCGAAGCCGGTGTTGCGCGCCGCCATGACGTCGCTGTGGTCGCCGAAGATCGACAGCGCCTGGCAGGCCAGCGAACGGGCCGAGACGAGGAAGACGGTCGGCAGCATCTCGCCGGCGATCTTGTGCATGTTGGGGAGCATGAGCATCAGGCCCTGGGACGCAGTGAAGGTCGTCGTCAGGGCGCCGGCCGAGAGGGAGCCATGGACCGCGCCCGACGCGCCGCCCTCCGACTGCATCTCGACGACGTCCACCCGCTGCCCGAAGATGTTCTTGCGGTCGTGGGCGGACCACTCGTCGGCCAGCTCGCCCATCGTGGAGGAAGGCGTGATGGGGTAGATGGCGGCGACTTCGGAATATGCGTAGGCGACGTGGGTAGCCGCCGTGTTCCCGTCGATCGTTTGCATGTTCTTCTTCTGTTCCATAGATGACTCCTTGCTGGGATATGGTCGAACGTCGCCGGCGACGTCTCGGACTATTCTTTAAGCTCCGTCCGCCCCTCCAGGGCCTTCTTGATGGTCACCTGGTCGGCGAAATCGAGATCGGATCCGACCGGCAGCCCCATGGCCAGCCGGGTGATCCGGATGCCGTAATCCTTGAGCACGCGGAGAAGGTAGAGGGCCGTGGCCTCCCCTTCCACCGTCGGGTTCGTGGCGATGATGATCTCCTTGAACGCGCCCTCCTCGATCCGCTTCGTCAGCTTCCCCAGCCGCAACTCGTCCGGGCCGCGGCCCTTGAGCGGCGACAAGGCGCCGAGAAGGACGTGGTAGCGGCCGTTGTAGGCGCCCGTCCGCTCGATCGAGGAGATATTGAACGGCTCCTCGACGATGCAGAGGGATTCGTCGGAGCGGTGCTCGTCCGCGCAGATCAGGCAGGGATCGACGTGGGTGATGTTGTTGCAGCGGGAGCAGTAGAAGATCTTGCGCTTGGCCTCGCGGATGGCCTCGGCCAGGCGGTCGGTGTCCTCGGTCGGCAGGCCCAAAAAGTAGAAGGCGATGCGCTGGGCCGTCTTGGCCCCGATGCCGGGGATATGACGCAGTTCCTCGATGAGATCGTGGAGCGGCTGGGCGTACTCGAACATCAGAGTCCCGGGATCTTCAGCCCGGCGCCGAGGCCACCGAGCTTGGCCGCCAGGGACTCGTCGACCTTGGCCGCCCCGTCATTGAAGGCGGCCACGATGAGGTCCTGGAGCATCTCCACTTCGTCGCGGTTCACGACCTCGGGGTCGATGCGGATCGACTGCAGGGTCTTGTGGCCGTCGAGGACGACGTTGACCATGCCGCCGCCGCTCGAACCGTCGACCCGCAGATCGGAGAGCTCCTTCTGGAGCCGGTTCTGCATCTCCTGGGCCGACTTGAGCATCTTTTGGAGGTCCATAACGTTTGTCATTTGTCCTTCTCCGTCGGTCCGCGGCCTTTGGGCGCGGCCTCGCGCGACGTTGGAACGGGATCCGCCGACAGGACCTGGGCCTTGAAGGTGTTCATGAAGAACTGGACGGCCGGGTCCTTCATGGCCGACTCGAGCTCCCGCCCGGGCCGGATGGGCCCGCCGTCGGATGCGTTCTCCTCGGCGAAGCGGACCTTGGTCTCCCGGCCCAGGACCTCGGAGGCGGCCCTTTCGACGGCGCGCACATCCTTCTCCTGGACGCTGGTGACGAAGAACCCCCGGCCGCTGCCGAAAAAGACCTCGAGCTCGTTGTCCCTGACCATGACCGACGAGTATTGTCCCAGCAGGGCCGCGAGAGGGGCCCGGTCCACGGCCAGCTTCTCGAGGACCCGGGCGAAGACATCCTTCGAGCCCGGAGTTGGGGGCTTGGGCGGGGCGGCCGGCTTCGACGAGAGGGCCTGGGGGCCGGACTGCGGCCCGGGTGCCGGAGCCGGCCGCGAGGCGCTTCCCGCCGGCGGCGTGGCTTTCGGCGCAGGGCCGGAGGGCCCGGCGGAAGCCCGCTGCGGCGTTTCTTTGAGCGATTCGACGTCCTTGATGAGCTCCCGCAAGGGAACGATCTTGCGGAAATGACAGAGCTTGACCAGGAAGGCCTCGAGGTAGATCCGCGGCAGGACCGAGTACTTCAATCCCGGCTCCGCCTGCTGGAGGGCCAGGAGATAGCGGAGCAGGTCCTCCGGGCTGGCCTTGGCCGCCTCGGCGCGCAAGGCCTCGAGGCCTTCGGAACTGACGGCCAGAAGGTCTTCCGGCCGTTCGACCGAGCGGACGAGGAGCAGAGCCCGGAAATGCTCGATCAGCTTGCCGAAAACGAAGCGGAGGTCGTAGCCCGCCGCGACGACGCTTTCGACGAGGGCGAAGACCTCGCCCGGCTTCTCGTCGAGAACGGCCGACGAGAAGCGTGTGAGCACGTCCTGGCCGACCGTCCCGAGGATCGTTTTGAGGTCCTCGTCGCCGATGTTCTCACCGCTGAAGGCCACGGCCTGGTCGAGAAGGCTCTGGGCGTCGCGCATGCTGCCGTCGGCGGCCTCGGCGATGAGGGCCAGCCCGGCGGGGGTGATGGTGATGCCTTCCTTCTTGGTGATCTCCATGAGATGGTTGATGATGTCCTTGTGGGAGATCTTGCGGAACTCGAAATGCTGGCAGCGCGACACGATGGTCGCCGGGACTTTGTTGAACTCCGTCGTCGCGAAGATGAAGACCGTGTTCGGCGGCGGCTCCTCGAGGGTTTTCAGGAGCGCGTTGAAGGCGTGCGGCGACAGCATGTGCACTTCGTCGATGATGAGGACCTTGGTGCGGGTGTAAGCGGGCTTGTACTTGACCATCTCGCGGAGGGCATCGATATCGTCCACCAGCCGGTTGGAGGCGCCGTCGATCTCGAGGACGTCGATGGCGCTTCCCTCATGGATGGACTTACAGAACTGACAGGGATGGTCCTTGTCGGGGCAGGGATGCGGCGTCGGGCCGTTCGCGCAGTTCAGGGCCTTGGCCAGGATGCGGGCTACGGTCGTCTTGCCCGTCCCCCGGACGCCGGAGAACAGGTAGGCCTGGGCGATGCGGTTCGAGGCGATGGCGTTTTGGATGGTCCGGACGACAGACAGCTGCCCGACGACCTCCTCGAACTTCCAGGGCCTGTATTTCCGGGCGAATATCTCGTAAGACATGGGTTTTCTGCCAGCCGCGGAGGGGAGAGAGAAAGCGGCCTTTCTCCCCTGAAAAAGTAAAGTTTATCTTAGCACAAATCGGCCAAATAGCAAGGAAAAGGAATATAATGACAGGGTGCCGCCGCGCTCCCGCAGCCTCGCCAAGATCCATCTGGCCGTCTTCCTCTTCGGCTTTCCAGGTCTGTTCGGAAAATGGCTCGCCTGGCCCGCCGTCACGATCGTCTTCGGCCGGGTCATATTCGCCTGCCTGGCCCTGGCCGCGGTCATGGCCTTGGGGCGGGCCTCCTTCCGCGTGACCTCGCGGCGCGACGTCCTCCTCCTCGGTCTTTGCGGCCTGGTCCTCGCCGCCCACTGGACGATGTTCTTCAAGTCCATCCAAGTCTCCACGGTCGCCGTCGGCCTGCTGGCCTACTCGAGCTTCCCCGTCTTCACGGCTTTCCTCGAACCTTTGCTGACCAAGGAGCGCTGGGAGCCGGCGAGCCTCCTCTACGCCCTCGTCTGCGTCGCCGGCATCGCGCTTATCGTCCCGGGCTTCGACGTCTCCAACGCCGTCGTCCAGGGCGTGGTGTGGGGGCTCGGCGCGGGCCTGTCCTTCTCGTTTTTGGCCGTTCTCAACCGGGGGTTGGCGTCCAGGCATTCGAGCCTGACCGTGGCCTTTTACCAGGACCTCGTGGCCGGGTTGGTGCTCGTGCCGGCCATTTGGAGGACCGGTCTCCCCCGCTCCGGCCGGGATTGGGCTCTCGTCGCCGTCCTGGGGATCTTCTGCACCGCCCTCGCCCACACCCTCTTCATCGATGGGTTGAAAGGCGCCGGGGCCCGGACGGCGAGCATCCTGAGTTCGCTGGAGCCGGTCTACGGCATTCTTCTCGCCTTGATCTTCCTCGGCGAGAGCCCGTCCCTGAGAACGGTCTCGGGAGGGGCCATCATCCTCGCGGCGGCCCTGGCCGCGACGGCCCGGGCCCGCCAAACGGGCTAGTGCCTTTCGGCATCGGTCTTGCGGCGGACCGGTGCCTTCTTGGTCTTGTCCTCTTCGATCTTCTGCCGCTTTTCGAGCTCGGCTTTCTCCTGGTCGTGCTTCTTCTTCAGCTCGGCGACCCTGGTCGTGGCCTGCTCGTCGACTCTCTTCTTCTCGACGGGATTCTGGACCTTCGCCCTATCTTCGTCGGCCCGTCGGCGCACCTCGTTGATCTCGGTTTTCTGGCTCTCCTTCAGCAGCTCTCGTTCCTTGTTATGGTCCTGGCGCAGGCTCTCTTCTTCGTTGCGGGGCGCCCTGCGGATGATGGGACTGGCCGTTTCGCCGCTGAGTTGCTTTTCGGCCTGGGCCTGGTCGAGGACCCTTTTGGGCTTGGCCGCATCATTGCGCTTGATCACCGGCCTGGAGACGACCAGGTCGCGGCCCTCTTCCCTTTCGATGCCCGGACGGGTGGCGTCCTTGAGAGTGTATCGATCGATCGTCCGGTTGGTCTGCCGGCGGACCAGATCGGGATCGACGCCATCGTTGAAGATATGCCGGTCACGCTCGTTGATGTTGACGCCGAACTCGGTCCTGTCGAGGATCGTCCGGTTCCGTTCGATCGGCAGGATCCAGCGGTCGATGCTCCTATCCATGAAGTCCTGGCCGCGGACGAAATTCCATGAGTTCTCGGGAAAGTTCCACTGATTGCGGCCGAATCCCCGCCCCGGGATGTAGTCCGCGCCCGGCGGCAGGGGCGCCCAGCCGATGTGCGCATCGCCCCACCTCCAAGCCACCCAGGACGGCCCCCAGACATTGTCCGGGACCCAATACCAGCCCATGCCCCGGTCCCAGCCCCAGCGGCCGTAGTGGAAGGCGATCCAGCCCCAGCGCTCGACCGAGACCCAGTTCCAACCATAATCGGTCCAGGCCCAATGCCCTCGGGAGTAAGGCCGCCAGTTGTAGCCGACGTTTCCGGGGATCCAGACGTAGCCATAGGGCCGGTACGAGACCCAGGCCCCGTAAGGCTCGAGCTCGTCATAGAAATAAGTGCTATCGAGGTTGTCGGAGCGGTCGTAATAGCTGTCTTCGTTGGGGCGCCCGGAATAATTGCCGGACTCGTCGTAGGGGACGTATTGGATACAGGAGGTCCCGACGAGGACCACAAAGGCCGCAAAGAGCAGGAAGCCGATGGATTTCTTCATCTTCATCCTCCTGAACATCAAGAATGCAAGGAATATGCCAGGCACATCTTTGGCCTTACGAACGATGGCCTGGACGATGTTTCGTCCTAAAAAACGGACACTCGTCTCCGAGCTGTCCGGCTCAAGCCAGCCGTTTAAAGACGGTCTTGATGCGCTTGAGGGCCCAGTTGAGGTCCTTGTCCCTGATGATGAGAGGCGGGGCGAAGCGGATGACGTTCTCGTGGGTTTCTTTGCAAAGAAGCCCCTCTTTCATCAGCTCCTCGCAGAAGCGGCGGGCGCCGCCGGCCGCGGGATGGAGCTCGACGCCGACGAGAAGGCCCCGTCCGCGGACCTCCTTGATGTGGCGGCTGCGGACCTTGCGCAGCTTCTCCATGAAATAGGCGCCCCGTTCAGCGGCGTTCTCGATGAGCTTCTCTTCTTTGGTGACCTTCAGGCTCTCCCGAGCCACGGCACAGGCCAGAGGATTGCCGCCGAAAGTCGAGCCGTGCTCGCCGGGCTTGAAGACCCCGAGGATCTCCCGGTCGGCCAGGACCGCGGAGACCGGATAGCAGCCGCCGCCCAGGGATTTGCCGATGATCATCAGGTCGGGCCGGACGCCCTCATATTCGCTGGCAAAAAGCTTGCCGGTCCGGCCGAGTCCCGTTTGGATCTCGTCGGCGATGAGGAGAACGTTATTGGCCTTGCAGATCTCGGCGGCCCGCCGCAGGAAGCCGTCGGGCGGGATGAGGATCCCGGCCTCGGCCTGGATGGGTTCGACCATGAAGGCGGCCGTGTTCGGGGTGATGGCCTTCTCCAGGGCGTCGGCGTCGCCGAAGGGGATAATCTTGAAGCCCGGGGTGAACGGGCCGAAGTCCTGGCGATAGAGCGGTTCGGTCGAGAAGCTGATGACCGTGACCGTGCGGCCATGGAAATTGTCGGCGCAGACGATGATCTCGGCCCGGTCCTGGGGAACGCCCTTCTTCTGATAGGCCCATTTGCGGGCGGTCTTGACCGCCGTCTCGACGGCCTCGGCGCCGGAATTCATCGGCAGGACCATGGAGTAACCGGTCATTTCGCAGACTTCCTTGGCCAGCATCGGCCACTGGTCGTTGCGGAAGGCCCGCGAGGTCAGGGTCAGCTTCCGGGCCTGCTCGATGAGGGCGCGGACGATGCGGGGATGGCGGTGCCCCTGGTTGACGGCCGAGTAGGCGCTCAGAAAGTCGAGGTACTTGCGGCCTTCGACATCGTACATCCAGATCCCCTGGGCCTTGCTGATGACGACATCGAGGGGATGGTAATTATGGGCCCCGTAGATGTCTTCGATTTGGATGAGATCCTTGCTGTCCATGTCATGACTCCTTTGTGCGGACGTTTGAATGGCGGAGAGGGCGGGATTCGAACCCGCGGTGCACCTTACGGCACACACACGCTTTCCAAGCGTGCTCCTTAAACCGCTCGGACACCTCTCCGTTCCTCTGATTTCGGAATTTCCTGGAGAGGCCAACCTTACCAAAAAAGCGTCATTTGGTCAACGCGCCCCGGGCTTAGAACGGAGGGCGATAGATGTTGATGATGTCCTTAAGGAGGGCGGCGGCAGCTCCGCGGGGATTGGAGCGGCCGCCGGTCACGGTCACCGAGCCCATGGAATCCGTGAGGAAGGTGATGCCCTTCTCGGTGCCGTTGACGTGGACGAGCGGATGAGAGGAGTCGACGAGCGAGGGACGGACGTCGAGGCTCCATCTCCCGCCCTGGCGTCCCGGAGCGGCCGTCGCCAGGAGCTTGACCGACCGCCCTTCCCGCCGGGCCGATTGCACGAAATCGACCGCCATGCCGGTGATGCCGGAGACTTTGACGTCCTTCAGGACATAGGCCGCGTCGAGGCAGGCGTTGGTGATGAGCAGGATCTTGCAGGCGCTGTCCCAGCCGCCGACGTCATGGGCCGGATCGGGCTCGGCGATGCCCTTGTCCTGGGCCTCTTTAAGCGCCTCATCATAGTCGAGCCCCTCGCCCATGCGGGTCAGGATGTAATTCGAGGTCCCGTTGAGGATCCCCTGAATCCCCTCGATGCGCGCCCCGGCCAGCGAGAACAGGCCGACGTCGAGGGTGGGCAGGGCGGCGGCCGTGGCCCCGCTGAACTTGAGAAAGACGCCGTTCTCCGCGGCCACCGCTTTGAGCGCCGGCAGGCCGACTACGAGGGCCCCCTTGCTCGCCGCGACGGCATGCCATCCGGCGTGGAACGCGGCCGTGATGTAGGACAGGCCCGGCTCCCCCGTTTCGAGATCGGAGGCGGTGCATTCGACGAGGCAGCCGCCCTGGCCATGCCGTTCGAGGACATCTGCGATTTTCAAGCCTTCCTGCCAAGAGGGGTTGCCGGTCGTCCAGAGGTCCCCGGCCCGGGAGATCTGCCGGACCTCGAGCGCGTCTCCCGAATAGAAGCAGCCTTCGGTCCGCGCGACAGCCAGGATCCTGAGGCTGAGGCCGTATCGGCGCTCGAGGTCCTCGGTCTTTTCACGAAGGAGGGAGACGAAGGCCCGGCCGACGTGGCCGAAGCCGGTGATCACGAGAGGGACGGTCTTCACGGACAGGGAATCCATGGCGGAGAGGGCGGGATTCGAACCCGCGATCCCAATCGCTCGAGATAACGGTTTTCGAGACCGTCGCCTTCAACCACTCGGCCACCTCTCCGCACTGTCGGGACGCAAAAGGGAAGCCGCATTATAGCCGAAATCGTTATTTGTTTCTACGCGCGCGAAAGAAGCCGCGAAGGATCGAGGCGCACTCCGCGGCCAGGACGCCCCCGAGGATCTCGGGATGGTGGTTGAGGCGGGCAAACGGGAATTCCATCACGGACGAGACGGCCCCGGACTTGGGATCGGCCGCGCCGAAGACGAGACGGCGGATGCGGGCCTGGACGACGGCGCCCAGGCACATGGCGCACGGTTCGACGGTGACATAGAGATCGCAATCCGCGAGACGATAGTTGCCGGACTTCTTGGCGGCTTTGCGGAGGGCCACGATCTCGGCATGGGCCGTGGGGTCGGCCGACCCGATGGGCTTGTTCGAACCGCGGGCAACGACCCGGCCGTCCCTGGCGATGACCGCCCCGACGGGCACCTCTCCCCTGGCCGCGGCCTTGACGGCCTCGGCGAGCGCGGCCTTCATGAGCCTTTTATCGTCCATGGCCGGTCGATTTTACTCCCGATGGCCGTGGGGCGCAATCGCGGCCGAAGGCCTGCGGCGGTCCCCGGATGGCCAGTGGCGCGATTTCGGTCTATAATGCCGCCAATCGGATCAAAGGAGCATGACATGGACAGGTTTGAATGCCTCGCCTGCGGGCCCCTCGGCTCGCGGGACCCCTACTCCCCTTTCTGCCCCGGATGCGGCGAGCCCCTGTTCGTCGCGGCCTCCCCGCGCCCCGGCGGCCGTCGCATCCACGACGAAAGACCGCTGGCCATCGAGAAGTTCGCCGAGTTCCTGCCCCTCGAACGGATCGAAACCGAGTTGAGCCTGGGCGAGGGGCTGACTCCTCTGGTCAGGCTCGACCGGGTGGGACGTGCCCTCGGCCTGGACGACATCTATGCCAAGAACGAGGCCCAGAACCCGACCTCGAGCTTCAAGGACAGGGGTTCCGCGGTCGCGGTGCAGAAGGCCGTCTCCCTCGGCACCCGGCGGATCGGCACGGTTTCAACGGGCAACATGGCCGCATCGACGGCGGCCTACGGCGCCCGGGCGGGCCTCGAGACCTTCGTCCTGCTCAAGGAAGGGACTTCGGTCTCGAGCCTCCAAGCCGCGGGCATCTTCGGGCCCCGGCTCGTCGCCGTGGAGGGTGACTACGGCGCCGTCTTCAACGCCAGCCTCGCGATCGGAAAAAGGCTCGGCATCACCTTCATGAACTCGATCGACCCTTATCGCCTGGAAGGTTACAAGGTCACGGCCTTCGAAATCTACGTCCGCCTCGGCCGCCGCGCGCCCCGGACGGTGATCGTGCCGCTGAGCTCGGGCGGCCACCTGCTGGGCCTGATGCGGGGCTTCGCCGATCTGGAGCGCGAGGGACTGATCGCGGCCTATCCGCAGATCGTCGGCGTCCAGGCCGAAGGCTGCGCTCCGCTCGTCCGGGCGTTCGACAAAGGCCTGGAGAAATACGAACGACTGGCGGCCGGCCCGACGATCGCCCATGCCATCGCCAACCCGACCCCGCCGGCCGGCAATGCGGTCCTGAGGATGATCCGCGAGCGCGACGGACTTCTGGTGGCCGTGTCGGACAGGGAGATGCTCGAGGCGCAACGCGAGCTGGCCTCGACGGAAGGCTTGTTCTGCCAGCCGGAGTCCGCGACGACGCTGGCCGCGCTGAGGAAGCTCACGGCCGTCGGCCGGATCAAGAACGGCGAAGGCGGCATCGTCCTCATCGTGACCGGGAGCGGGCTCAAGACGCTCCACCTTCTTGTCTCGGCCCCGATCGAGGTCCACCGCCTGGCGCTCGACGGACTCGAAGCCGGCCTGGCCGGCCTGTGCCGTCCGGCCTAGGTTCTTTTCACCAGGAATTCGAAGATCTTTTCCCGGTTCGGGAATAAGGCCGGCGTGCCGCCCGTGTGGAGGAAGACGACCTTGTCCGTCGGCTTGAAGAACCCCGTCTTGATCAGGTCCCTGAGGCCGATCATGGCCTTGGCCGTGTAGACGGGGTCGAGCACGATGCCCTCCGTCTGGAAGACCAGCCGGATTATCTCGGCTACGCCCTTGTCGACCACCCCGTAGCCCGCCCCGAGATATTCGTCGAAGACGGTGACGTCGTCCGCCATGATGTTGAGGCTGAGGACGAGCGCGTCGTCCGTGGCCCGGGCGATCTCCAGGACATCGTCGGTGAACGGGCCCTTCGGGTCCGAGACGCTGATGCCGATGACCCGGCAGCCCGGGCTCATGGACTTGGCGCCGATGACGAGGCCGGCCTGCGTCCCGCCGGAGCCCGTCGAGTGGACGACGTAGTCGGGCTCGAGGCCGCTGCTTCTCATCTGGTCGAGGAGCTCGGCGAAGGCGACGACGTAGCTGATGGCGCCGAGGGGCTTGTTCATATCGCCGCGGACGAGGGACCCGCCGACGGGAACGAGGTACGGCCGGTGACCTTGGGTCTTGACCTCGCGCCCTGCCTCCTCCAGGACGTCCATGGCCTGGGTCGCCTTGACGACCCGGCCCTTCTCGGATTGGAGAATGCGGATATCGGCGTCGAGGATGACATCGAGCAGGACGTTGCCGTCGGCCGTGGCGGGTTGGTCGGCGGGCTTGAAGAGCATCAGGATGGGCTTGATGCCGAAGGTTCGGGCCGCCGCCGCCGTCTGCATGCACCAGTTCGATTGGAAGCTGGCCCAGGTGATGACGACATCGGCTTTCTTCTCGAGCATGTCGCTGATGATGAACTCGAGCTTGCGCGATTTGTTGCCCCCAAAGGCGAGGCCGGTCAGATCATCGCGCTTGACGTAGATCTCCGGGCCGCCGAGACGCGCCGAGAGCCGCTCCAGCTTGCGGAAAGGCGTCGGGCGATGGATGATGTCGACGTGGGGAAAACGATCGGTCCGGTCGAGGACGTCCTTGGTCGAATAAGGCATGGTCGAACCTCCCTCAGATAGGGTAACAGATTGGGTCGGCAAAAAAAAGCCGAAGACGTCCTCTATTGCCGTTCGGAAGCTCGACCATGGCCGCGTCAAAGACGGCCGCAAAGACAAGCGCCCTGACCGGATCGTCCGTTCCGTAAGGAATCGTTACAGGCGTCCCCTCAATAGCGGGGGTCCTTGAGCACCGTGCCGGTCGTCGACTGCGACTTGCCGTCGACGGTCAGGACGACCCGGTAATCGCCCGGCTGGACTGGGAAGGAGGAAAAATTCGGATCGCCCATGGCCCCGCCGTAACCCATCTCACGGGCCCGACGCGCGCCTTCCTGGGCGGCTTTCTTCTCCTCCGGCGTCCGCTCCCGCCGGCCGGTCATGTTCCAATAGACCGTGTTGAGACCGGGGTCCGAAGTCGCCGCGATCTCGTTGAGGAGCAGACTGCCGGCGAAGACCTGGACCTTCACGGCTTCTTTGGGCTTGGCTTTCAGCAGATAGGAAATGGCTAATCCGGGCGTCTCGCTTTCCCCGGCAAAGTTCGAGCTGCCGGATTCCCGCCGGTTCTGCCCCATCCATCGGGGCTTGGGTTCGATCCCGAAGAGATGGGCGTCTTGGTCCATGACCTCGGGCGTGAGCTCCTGGAGCGCTTTGATGTCGGCGATGTAAGCCCCCCGGCCGTGGGTGGCCACGATGAGGTCGTTTTCACGCGGGTGGATCTTGAGATCCTGGACGGGCTGGGTCGGCAGATCGGCCTTGAGCTTCGTCCAGGCCGCGCCGCCGTCGAGCGAGACATACGCGCCGAAGTCCGTGCCGGCGAAAAGGAGCTTGGGGTTCTTGGGGTCCTCCCGGATGACATTGACCGGTCCCTCGGCCAACCCGGTCGCGAGCGACGTCCAGGTGACGCCGTAATCGGTCGTCTTATAGACGTAAGGCTTGAAATCGTCGTTCCGGAATCCGGTGTAAGAAACGTAAGCCGTCGCCGGGTCCGAGGGCGACGCCGCCACGCGGCTGACCCAATACCCGGGATTCCCCGCGATCTTGTCGTTGAGCTTGGTCCAGGCCTTGCCGTTGTCGCGGGTGACCCAGACGTTGCCGTCGTCCGTGCCGGCCCAGAGCACGCCGGGAAGAAGGGGCGATTCGTCGAAAGTCGTGATCGTGCAATACTGGATGTTGCCGTCTCCCCCCTTGCCGTCGACCATGAGCTTCGAGGGGTCGTTCGTCGACAGGTCGGGGCTGATCTCCGTCCAGGATTCGCCGCGATTGGTCGACATGACCACAAGATTGCCGCAATGATAGATCGTCTCGCTGGCGTGTGCGGAAACGAGGATCGGCGCGCACCAGTTCCAGCGCGTCTCGGGTTTCAGCCGCTGGTAGGCGATGCTCTCGGCTTCGCCGGTGACGAGGTCGACCCGGGTCAGCGGGCCGAATTGGGATTCATTGTAGAGCGTGCGGTTGGTCGTCCGGTCGAAGACGTTGTACATCCCGTCGCCGCCGCCCACGGTGAACCAGTCCTCGAGCCGGATGGGCGGCGCCGTGCTGCCGCGGCCGCCGAATCCCCCGCCCCCGCCGACGTTGGTGCTCGGGCCCATCAGGTTCCCGTTGTCCTGCAGCCCGCCGGCGACACGGTAGGGATAGGACATGTCGAAGTCGATGGCATAGAACTGGGCCAACGACAGAAAGTCGGGATGGTACCAGTTCTTGCCGCCGTCCCAGGTCAGACCCATCCCGTGGTCGTAGCCGAGGAGCATATGGGCGCTGTCCTTGGGATCGATCCAGAGGGCGTGGTTGTCGCCGCCGAAGCGGAACGGAGAGTTCCAGGTCTTGCCGCCATCACGGCTGGCCAGGACGCCGACGCTGAGGATGTAGACGACGTTCGAGTCGTTGGGATCGACGATGATCTGGCCGTAGTAATACCCGGGATTGCCGCCGATGGACCTCTTCTCCGGGCTGACCTTGGCCCAGGTCGCCCCAGCGTCGTCGGAACGGTAGATCTCGCCGTCGATCATGCCCTCGCTCGACTTGCCGGCCAGGACCTCCTTGTAGCGATCCTCCGCCGACATCCCCGGCTTGTTGGCGTTCTCGATCTCGGCATAGACGATCTTCGGATCCTTGGGCGCGATGGCCAGGCCGATGCGTCCGAGGATGCCCGACGGCAGGCCGTTCGAGAGCCGGGTCCAGGTCTTGCCGCCGTCGACCGTCTTATGGATGCCGGATCCCGGCCCGCCGATCCCCCACGTCCAGGGCTTTCGGAACTTGTCGTAGGTCGCGGCGTAGAGCGTCTCGGGGTCGGACGGGTCCATCACGATGTCGACCGCTCCGATAGCCCGGCCGTCGATCGTGACGCCGAGCGCCTGGGCCCAGGTCTTGCCGCCGTCAGTTGTCTTGTAGACGCCCCGGTCGAGGTTCTCGGAGTAGAGATGGCCCAGGGCGGCCACGTAAACGATGTCCGGGTTCGAGGGGTGGATGACGATGCGCCCGATATGCTGGGATTCCCTGAGACCCGCATTGAGCCAGGTCTTGCCGCCGTCGACGGACTTATAGATCCCGTCGCCCCAGTATGTCGAGCGGGAGTTGTTGGCCTCGCCCGAGCCGAGCCAGAGGATCGCGGGATCGGAAGGGGCCACGGCGATGTCGCCGATCGAGAAGACCTTTTCGTTCTCGAAGAGCGGCTCGAACGTCTGACCGTTGTTCTCTGTCTTCCACAGGCCGCCGGAGGCCGAAGCCGCGTAGAATATATTCGGCCGGCCGGCCGGGACGGCGAAATCGACGAACCGACCGCTCTGCTGCGTCGGGCCGATCGAGCGGAAATTCATGCCCTTCAGGACGTTCGAGGCGTCGAGCTTGGCGGGAGCCGCCAGGGCGGCCTTCCCCACGGGCTTGGCCTGGGCCTCGAGGCCCGACGGGACCGCCGCGGCCAGCGCGGCCAGGACGAGAAGGGTGATCGTAAGCATCGCGTCTCCTCCTTCTCCGGACTAGCGTTCGGTCATTCGGTAGACGACGTTCCTGGCCGCGAGATCCTCCAGCACGGCCCGAAATGCAGCCTCGTCGGCGCCGAGGAATTCCGGCGGCGAGATCCCCTTGCGGACGAACCGGCCGGCCAGGACGAGACGGGCCGCCGAGGCCGCCGGGAAGCCCGTCGTCCGGGCCATAGACGAGAAGCCCGTCCTCCGGTCGCGCCGGTCGAAGAGATCGTACTGGATCTGCGTCGCTCTCTTCCCGGTGCTGCCCTCGACGACGATCCGCATGACGGTGAATTCGTCGTCCTCCTCGTGAAGGTGCCAATGCTTGAACAGCACGGCCGAGGTGACGTCGAGCGGCCGCACGCGGGCCCCCCGGACATCGACCTCCTCCGTGCCGAAAAAGCCGCTGTCGCGCAGGGCCCGGATGTGTTCGACATGGCCCGGGTAGCGCAGGGTCTTTTCGATCATGTTAGGCAGCTGGATCGTCGTCAGCAGGGAGCGCAGGCCGTCGGAATTGAACGCCTCGAGGGTGCCGATCTCGGGGAAATCCATGTTCTCGACGTCCGAGAGGGCCGGCTTGACGACGAGGTGGCCGTTCTCGACGTAGCGGGCCGGCCGGGTGTATTCCTCGATGACGTCGGCGGGCGAAAACGGGGCCTTGTACTCGAAGGGGAACTGGCGCCGGAACGGCAGGCCGCCCACGTAGCAGGCAAAGCGCTGGACCGTCATGCGGGCCGCATGATAGCCCAGGATCAGGTTGCTCATGCCGGGCGCCACCCCGCAATCGACCACCGCCGTGACGCCGGCCGCTTTCGCGGCGTCGTCGAGGGCCAGGGCATCCTCGGGAAAGAAGGAAATGTCGACGACATTCCGGCCGGCGGCGATGACCTCGCGCAGAGTGGCGAAACCCATGGAGCCGGGGACGGCCCCGACGACGAGGTCGCATCCCTCGACGATCTTGCGGAGGGCGGCGGCCGATGAGAGGTCGGCCTGGAGCGGCTTGACGCCAGTGCCGGCGAATCCGGCCAGATTGTCGCGGCTGACGTCGACGGACGTGACATCAAAATCGGCGGCGAGGTCGAGGGCGATGACGCGGCCGACCATCCCGGAACCAAGAACGATGATTTTCTTCATGGAGACTCCTCAATCGACGACGGTATCAGAAGGCAAGTTATACCCCAGGTCGGGCCGACTTTCAACTCAATACCGGCCGTGCTCCTCGGCCACCTCGGCCAGGACGGCCACGTTGTCCCGGGGCGTACGCGGCGCGATCGAGCAGGCCGTGCTCAGGATGAAGCGGCCGCCGGGCCGGCCCGTTTCGACCCGCCGCCGCGCGTCGGCCCGGACGGAACTCCGGTCGCCGGCGAGCAGAACGTTGACGGGATCGATGTTGCCCTTGATGAAGATCCGTCCGCCGACGCGACGCTTGGCGTCCTCGAGATCGACGCGTCCGAGCGGAGGCGGGTCCAGGCACTCGATGCCCGAGGCGCCTCCCTCGGCCAGGAGCTCGAGCCGGTCGTGGATGTCGCCGCAGGTGTGGATGTAGGCCCGGATGTTTCTGGCCTCGATGGCCCGGGCGATGCGGCCTTCGTAGGGCAGGACGAAGGTCCTGTAAAACCCGGTCGAGAGAAAGCCCGCGCCGGCGAACGGCGACGAGATCTTGATCGCATCGACCCCCGTCGCCGCCAATCCTTCGGCGATCCCGACGATCCCTTCCGTGAACCGGTCGAGGACGGCCGCGGCGCGGCCCGGGTCGTCCAGGAAGCCGAGCATCGCCTGTTCGAAGCCGAAGAGGTCGAGGACGTAGTCGAGGGGCGAGGTCACTTCCCCGTGCACGGAGAAGTCGCGCCCGGCGCTCCCGATCACCCGTTCGACGGCCTCAAAAGGACGGCTTGGGTCGATTTCGAAGCGCAAGCCCTGCGACACGGGAATGTAGCTGGGATGGGGCGGCAGGGACGCGGGGTCGAGACGGTCGAACTCCGGCGCGACGCGCGGCGACGCCGGATGGAACTGGGGCAGGTCGTCGGCCGGGAACCAGGTTTCGTCCCCGTTCTTCCAGCGGACGCGCTCCCCTTCCGGTCCCCGGACGGTCGAGACGGCCCGGCCTTCCCAATCCGACGCATGACCGTGAAGACTGACCAGGATCCCATCGAACCGGTAGCGGGCCCGAAGCGCGAGAAGTCCCGCGGCGAAATCCTCGGTCGAATGCCAGAACCGCGATGGCGACGCGCCCGTCTCCCGGAGCATGTGACCGATGCTCATTTGGCACATGACCGGAACACGGTCGGGACGTCCGCCCGACATCGCCGCGGCCAGGCGTTCTTTCGATGTCACGACAGCTCCTTTGCCCGGCAGGATAGCCCCCGCGCCGTCGACGGTCAAGGCCGCCGTTTTACATTTGTCGGGCCGGACGCTACTATGATACCTCAAATGATGGACTGCCCGTTATGACCAAGACGTCCCGGATCGTCGCGATGGCCGCTCTGATGGCCGTCGGTCTCTGCCTGCGCGGGCCCTCGGCTGCGGCCGCGGCGGAAGAACCCGCCGTGAAGCCGGACCCGTACAAGGCCCGCCTCCTCGGCCTGCCCTTCATCTATTATTCGCCCGAGACCAAGCTCGCCTTCGGCGTAGGCAGTATGCTCAATTTCCGGGCCGGCCGGATCAAAGAAGAAGCCCGCACGTCCAGCGTTTGGGCCTTTGCCACGTATAACCTGGCCCGGCAATTCAACATCGTCATCAAGCCCGAGATCTATGTCAAAGGCAACAGCCTCATCTTCAACGGCGGCCTCCAGTATCAGCGGGCGCCGCAGCAATTCTACGGCGTGGGCAACGCCACGCAATCGGCCGACGGCGAGTCCTTTACACCGCGGACCTTTTCGGTCCGGCTGGGTGTAAAAAGGCGCGTGTCGGGCGGTCTCTTCGGTGGCCTGGATTTCGACTTCGAACGGACGACGATGGAAAAGGTCGAGCCGGGCGGGCTTCTCGCATCTGGGGCGATCGCCGGGAGCCGCGGCGGGATGATCGCCGGGTTCGGGGCCAACCTGAACTGGGACACGCGGGACTCGGTCCTTTTCCCGCTTCAGGGCGCCTTTCTCCAGGTCTCGGCCGACGCCTACGGGGCCACCGCCGGCAGCGACTTCAGTTACAACCGCATCGAGCTCGATCTCCGGAAATATTGGCCCCTCGGGACGAACCGCGTTCTGGCCACGCAGGCCTATCTTGTCTCGACGGGCGGCAACGTCCCCTTCTACGAGCTGGCCCTCCTTGGCGGGGAATCGCTCCTCCGCGGATACTACAAAGGCCGCTTCAGGGACAAGGGGCTGCTCCTCGTCCAGGCCGAGTTCAGGGCTCTGATCACAAAGAGGATTGGCGTCGCCGGCTTCGCGGGCCTGGCGGACGTCTTCCCGGGATTCAGAGACGTGGGCGCCGGGAGGCTCAAGTTCGCCGCGGGCAGCGGTATCCGCTATGTGATCAACAAACGGGACGGGGCGACGGTCCGCCTGGACCTGGCCTGGGGCCAGGAAAGCTTCGGCCTCTATATCACCGCCCGCGAGGCGTTTTAGCCCGGCCTCGCTTTACTTCTTCAGCTCCGAGGTGCAGTGCGGGCAACGGACGGCGGCGAGGGGAACGGCCGTGGCGCAGAAGGGGCAGTCCTTGGTCGTCGGCGCGGGCGCCTCGGCTTTCTTCTTCATCCGGTTCATTCCCCGAACGAGCAGGAAGATCGAAAAGGCGATTATGAGGAAGCTGATGATCTTATTAATGAAGGCGCCGTAATTCAGAGTGACCGCGCCGGCCTGCTGGGCGGCGGCGAGCGAGGCGTAAGGGCCCGGTGCCTGTCCGGCCGACAGGAGCATATAGAGGTTCGAGAAATCGACTTTGCCCAGGAGCAGCCCGATGGGCGGCATCAGGACATCGGCGACGAGCGAGGAGATGATGGCCCCGAAGGCGGCGCCGATGATGATGCCCACGGCCATATCCATGACGGAGCCGCGCATGGCGAATTCCTTGAATTCTCTGAACATCCGGACCTCCCAAGATTTTGTTCCTTATTCCTTATATAAGATGCCGGCTCAAGGTGTCAATCCTTGACCACTGGGAAGACGGAGATGCGCAGACGGGCGCAGCCCATGGGGATGAGCTCGACCTCTTCGACCGGGCCCTCCCCTTTCGCGGGACTGGCTGGGACGAGGCCGGCCATCCGGCCCTCCGCCTTCCAGTCGGGCACCCGCCTGGCCTTGGCTCTGAGAACGATCGGGGCGGCGTCAAGCGCGAAGGGCTGGAAGGGCGGGGCATTGCGGGACGCGAGCCGCACGGAGGCGGCCGCTTCCGGGCCCTCGAAGACGAGGCCGTAATTCCAAGGCGTCGTCGGCAGGACCTCGAGGGCCGGCCAGATCTCGGTTCCGCCGTACCTTTGCCAGCGCTCGCCGATCTTGAGGGAGAACCAAAGTGGACCCCGACGCACGGACACGGCCCCCCGCCGGGACGGCCACTCGAAAACCTCGATCTGCGGGCCGAATTCGAGCCGTACCTCGTCGCCGTGGCGCCATGTCCGGTTCAAGACGGCATACCGGCCTCCCGCGAACGAGCCTTCGACCGGCTGACCGTTGATGAGGATCTGCACAGCCTTCGCCCACCCCGGCAGGCGCAGGTAAAGAGGGAAAGTGACCGGACGGTCGCAGGACAGAGTGAGCCGGATCTGGTCCTCGAAGGGATAGCAGGTCTCCTCGGCGATGGAGACGTCCGCTCCCTCGGCGACCTTGGCCCTGACCTCGGATGGCGCATAGAGAGTCGCCGCCAGGCCGTTGTCCGCGGTGGCCATCCAGAGATGTTCGGCGAAATACGGCCAGCCGAAGGCGACATTGTGCTGGCAGCAACGGTAGCCCCAGGGGTCGAACGAAACGAGCGTCCCGGAGTTCTGGAAATCGTGCTCGGCGCTGCTGTCGCAGGAGATGAGGTTGGCCGCGGTGAAATAGTGAAGCGCCTTGAGGTCGGGCGTCATGGACGCGGGCAGGGAGTTGAAGGCGACCTCCTCGGCCCGGTCCGCCCAGACCGGGTCACCGGTGATCTTCAGGAGGGACTCGAAGCTGGCCATGGCCTCGACCATGGTGCACGTTTCGGCCCCCTGCCGGGGATCGTCCTTGCCCGGACGGATGTTCTCGTCGGCGCCGAACATGCCGCCGGGCTGGCGGCCATAGCGGTCCAGGACCTGGCGATAGTTGCGCTCGACGGCCTCGAGCAGGCTCTGGTCGCGGGACTGCTGGAAGTAGATGCCGGGCTCGCGGAAGCCCATGGCGATGTTGACGCCATGATAGAACGAGCTTTCGACCCAGTCCTTGTCCCGGGCCGGGCTGAGGATGGGAGAGGTCCAATCCGACGTCCGGGTGAAGAGCCGCCGCGCCAGGTCGAGGAGGAAGCTCTCGCCGGTGCGGTTATAGAGCCAGTAGACGCTTTCGAGATTCTCCCCTCCCCTGAGCTTCTGCCAGCTCCCCGGCAGGAGCTCTTCGGCCGGGAGGTGGAATTCGTACTGGAAGTAGCGGCTCATGAGCGACAGGACGCGGCGGTCGCTAGTGGCCTCGTAGAAGCTCTGGAGGGCCGACAGCATGATCATGTTCGGCCAGAGATCGTTCGCTCCGCGGTTGTCGGCCGGGCCGAAGAAGCCGTCCCGGGTCTGGGATTTGAAGGCCAGGAGCAGCCACCGCTCGGTCTCCTTGCGCATAGCCGCGTCCTTGAGGAGATAGCCGAGGTTACCGTAGCCTTTGAGCCAGTAAGGCATCTCCTCCCAACCCTTGCCCTTGAGCGTCACCCAACCGCTGTCGTCCCCCAGGAAGCGGCTGAGTTCAGCCAGCCGTCCGGTGAGACCGTCCCTCATCAGCTGCAGCTGGGCCATGAGCCAGCCCCGCGGTTCGACGGCGCCGACGGGGAGCTTGACTAGGGGGCTCACGGCGAGCGGCGCCCGGTTCGACGGGTAATGCGCGTTGGGCACGGCCGAAGGCGGGACGGGGACCGTCAAGGCCTGAGCCGGGTTCGGGAATTCGGAGAACGAGCCCACCCTGGACTGGAGGAAGATGAGGGCCAGGAAGATCGCCAGAATGACCAGGTGCTTCATGACAGGCCTCCGCCGACCCGGGATGAGCCGGGCGCCGGGGGCGTCGCGCTACCGGCGCAGGCCCTTGATCGTGTCGTGGGTCGACTTCTCGTAAATATAGGGCTTGGCCGCGTCATAGTCAATCTTGCCCTCGCGGCACAGCTTGATCAGGGCCTGGTCCATCGTCTGCATGCCCTCGCCCGATGAGGTCTGCAGGGTCTGGTAGATGCCGTCAACCTTGCCGGCCCGGATGTTGTTGCGGACGGCGGAGTTGGCCATCAGGATCTCACAGGCGGCCACCCGGCCCCTCCCGTCCTTGTTCGGCAGCAGGATCTGGGAGACGACGCCGAGGAGGGTCGAAGCGAGCTGGGTCCGGACCTGGGGCTGCTGGTCGGTCGGGAAGACGTCGACGATGCGGCTGACCGTCTGGGCGGCGCTGGCGGTGTGAAGCGTCCCGAAGACGAGGTGCCCCGTCTCGGCCGAGGTGATGGCGATGCCGATCGTCTCGTAGTCGCGCATCTCCCCGATGAGGATGACGTCGGGGTCCTGCCGCAGGGCGTACTTCAGGGCATTGCGGAAGGACAAGGTGTCGCTGGCGGCACCGACCTCGCGCTGGGTGACATACGATTTCTGGGAATTGTGGACGTACTCGATGGGATCTTCGATCGTCAGGATGTGGTCGCTGCGGGTCTTGTTGACCATATCGACGAGGGCCGCGAGCGTCGTCGACTTGCCGCTGCCGGTGGGTCCCGTGACCAGGACGAGACCGCGCTTGGCCCGGGCGAATTCCTTGGCGGTCTCTGGGATACCCAGCTCGTCCAAAGAGGGGATGCGGCTGGCCAAGGCGCGGACCGAGGCCCCGACGCTGCCGCGGCTGACATGGACATTGACGCGGAAGCGTCCGACGCCCGGAATGCCGTAGCCGAAATCGAGCTCGTTGCGGCTGGCCGGATCATTCTGGAACATGTTTTGCTGATGGGTCGTCAGCGCCGCGAAGATGAACTCCTTGAGACTCTCGGGGGCGAAGCGTTCCATGCCTTCCACGGGCACGAGCTCGCCGTGGATGCGGAAGGCCGGAGGAAGGCCGGCGATGAGATGGAGGTCGGAGGCTTTGCGCTCGACCATGAGCTGGAGCAGGTCGTTGAAGATCATGGAGCCGCCTTTTAAGGAAGGGAAAGGATACGACGTCCGGACCGGCGGCCGCAACACCGCCCGCGGTGAAATCGCCGTCACCCGGAGGGATGAGGCCGGGCCGGGGGCGGGGGGTTACCAGGCGATGCCGTAGTCCTCGCCGTAGTTGCTGCTGCCGCCCCAGAACGTGCCGTGGGCGCGGTCGAAGAAGATGGCGTTGATCGGGCCCGAGGTGTATCTCTTGACGCTCAGGACATAGCCCATGGTCTTCAGCGGGTCACGGATCTCAGGCGGGACCGACTCGTTGATGTCGAGCTTGCCTGGGAAGGTCTTGTGATCGGCGAAGGAGTTGTGCATCTGGTAGCTGTTGAAGTTCGGCGCCTCGCAGGCCTGTTGGACGTTCATACCGAACTCGACAACGTTGAGGAAGAACTGGAGCAGGTTCTGGTCCTGCGTGTCGCCGCCCTGTACGGCGAAAGACAGGTACGGCCGTCCCTCCTTCAAAGCCAGGCCGGGGGTCAGGGTCGACCGGGGCCTTTGTCCCGGCGCGATGACATTGAAGGGGTTCTGCCGCTCGTCGAGAACGAAGCTCTGGGCCCGCTGGCTCATGCCCACCCCGGTCCGTCCGGCGATCACGCAGGGCACCCAGCCGCCGCTCGGGGTCACCGAGACGACCCAGCCTTCTTTGTCGGCGGCCTGGATGGAGGTCGTCCCTGCACGGAAGGAGGCTTCGACCTCGGCCGATTGCCGGGCGTCGAGTCCGGCGGCGTCTCCCCTGCCCCAATCGAGCCAGCGGTCGAGATAAGCGCGGTAAGGATTCGTCCGCCCTTCGAACGGATAGGGGTCGCCGGGCTTGATGTCAGGATCGTTCCGGTCGTCCCGGATGAGCCGGACCCGCTCCTGGGCGTACGCTTTCGATAGGAGCCCTCGGAGCGGCTCTTCGGGCGGACAATACGGATCTCCGTAATAGAAATCCCGGTCCGCGAAAGCCAGATTCATGACCTGATAGAGGGTGTGGATATAGGCGGCGCTGTTGTAGCCCAAGCTCTTGACGTCGAGGGTTTCGAGCATGTTCAGGGCCTGGAGCATCACCGGACCCTGGACCCAGCTCGTGAGCTTGAAGACCTCGATCCCTTTGTACGAGGCGGACACCGGCTCTTCGAGGTGGACTTTCCAGGAGGCCAGGTCGTCCATGGTGATAAGCCCGCCTTGCTCGCGCGAGCCGCGGACGAATTCGCGGGCGATGTCACCCTTGTAGAAGCGGTCGTAAGCGGCGCGGATCGCGTCCTTCCGCGACTGACCCGCCGCCAGGGCCTTGCGCTCGGCCTCGATGAGCTGGCCCAGCATCGCGGCCAGGTCGGGCTGGCGGAAGATCTCTCCCGGCCGGGGCGCTTCGAAGGTCTCGCCAAGGTGGGGCAGCAGGACGGCCCGCGAGTAGGGCCAGGCCTTGATCTTGTCCTTGTCCTTCTCGATGCGGTCTGCCGTCTCCTTGTCCATGGCGTAGCCCTCGGCCATGCGCAGGGCGGGGGCCAGGACCTCGGCCAGGCTCATCGTCCCGAACTCGGCCAGCATCGTCAGGAGCCCGCCCGGCGTACCCGGGGTGACGGCCGAGAGGACCCCGAATTCGGGCGGATAAGCGTAGCCCTTGTCTTTATAGAGTTGGACGGTGGCGCCGGAGGGCGCAACGCCCAGGGCGTTCAGACCGATGACCTTGCCGGTCTTCGGATTGTAGATCAACGCTTGGGTCTCTCCGCCCCAGCTGAGGACGTCGTGCATCGTACAAACGGCCCCGAGCATAGCGCAGGCCGCGTCGACGGCGTTGCCGCCCTTGGCGAAGATCATGGCGCCGGCCGTGGCCGCCAGCGGCTTTCCCGTGATGGCCACCCATTCCCGGCCATGAAGGACGGGCTTCTCCGTCCGCTGACCGGACGAGCTGCTGACCGAGACTCCCAGACAAATAACGAGGATCATCAGGGAGATCGATTTCATCGGTTTGTCCTTTCCGCAAGATCGGCCGGCACGATGGGGTCCATCGGGCTCCTAATCTAAATCGACGAAGATGCTGAAGGCGACGGCCTGCCCCGTGCAGGCGAGCATCGGCACGACGCGCTGGCGGCGGTTATGGTCGCGGACGACCAACCGGGCCACGAAATGGCCGACGACGGCACCGATGGCCACGTCGGAGGCCCAATGGCGGTCCAGGGCCAGCCTCGTCAGCCCAACGCCGGTGGCCAGCGTATAGGCCACGACTGGCACCCAAGCGTGATGCCGGTATTGCAGCGCGATGACGGTGGCCAGGGCAAACGCCGCCGCCGAATGCCCGGAGGGACAAGAACCGTAGAGACCTCCGCCGCCTTTCTCGAATCGCTTGAAGAACCCTGCGGGTCCGGCCCAATGGTCCTGGCCGTCGGCGACGTACGGCCGCTGACGGCCGGTCAGGCCTTTGAGGAAGTTGTCCACGAGGAAGGATTGGAGGACGGCGCTAGCCGCCAGGTAGCCGGTGTCCCTGGCCCGGGGGTCCTTGAAGAGGAGACCGGCGCCGAAGAAGGCCCCGGCGGTCGCGAATCCGGCCAATCCTCCCATTTCGGTGAGCACGGGGGCGACATCGCCCACCCAGGCATGATTCCCGGCGTAAGTCTGGACGCTGTCGCGGATGGATTCGTCGGAGGCGACGAG